>CBDTYO010000087.1:0-11791 GCA_965364615.1 uncultured Bacteroidia bacterium | reverse complement strand
GAAAACACTCACCGAGACCGAACTTTCCTGCCTCAGGCATGACTATCAGGCCCTGCCCGACGGTGCCTTATACACCGACACCTCCCATCCCTGGTCGCATGACCTGGATATTTTTGGACGCGGTTCGCTCTATCAATACCTCACACGCACTTCCATTGCCCAGGGGGATGAAATCCTGGCCGCCATGCTTACCACGGAACCTGGCTCAGCAGCAGCCATCAGGGATCGTCAACTTATCCTGGGGGATCTGCGGGACCGGCTCGATTTCAGGCAACACTTCACGGCCCGCGGCAAAATGGTGAATGAGAAAGCAGGGGATCTGGAAGATATCAGTCGCTGGCTGGAAAGCAGCTCCTATATCAACAAGCACCCCTGGCTGTTTTTCCTGGCCCTAGGAATGAGCCTCGTTTCCCTTTCCGTATTCACGTGGTTCATCCTTGATCCAACCAGGTTCTGGAACCTGATCTATGTCCTGGCAGTGAACCTCTTAATTCTATCCCCTTTTCTCCTGCGTACCCAACAATACCAGTCGGTCATATCCAAGAAGCATGATATGCTGAATGGCTATGCACAACTTCTGAAGATCGTGGCCGGCATTTCCTTTGATCACAGTGAGCTTCAGGAAAATGGAAAAAAGGCCAGGCAAGGCATGCATGAGGTGGCCCGGCTTTCCAAGCTATTGCATTTTTTCGACCAGCGGCTCAACATGCTGCTGGGTGTGATCCTGAACGGATATTTTCTCTTTGACTTCGTGATGCTCCATCTGCTGGAACGCTGGAAAACCCGGAACCGGCAAGAAATCCTGGAATGGATCGCGCTTTGCGGATGGACCGATGCCATGGTCAGCCTCGCAGGTTTTGCCTTCAACCACCCAACCTTTGTGCTTCCCCGGGTAAGCGAGGAACAGCAGGCCCTGAATTTTTCCCAACTGGGTCACCCGCTGATCCCTGATGAAAAACGGATCGACAACGATATGGTCGTAAACAGCGAGAAGGTGGTGGTGATCACCGGTGCCAACATGGCCGGCAAATCCACTTTTCTCCGCTCCCTGGGAGTCAACATGGTACTGACCTACATGGGTTGTCCCGTTTGCGCCCAAACATTTGATTTGGGATACATGGGTTTGTCCTCCAGCATGCGGACCGCCGATTCCCTCAAGGATGAAGAATCCTATTTTCTGGCGGAAATCAAGAAGCTCCGGCTGATCGTTCAGCGCATGGAACAGGGCCTGCCCCTGATGATCCTGCTGGATGAAGTGCTGAAAGGCACCAACACCACCGATAAGAAACGGGGATCGGTGGGACTGATCCAAAGATCCCTGAATTATCCCGTCCGCATGTTTATTGCCACCCACGACCTGAGTCTGGGAGAGCTTGAAGGCAAGCACCGCGAGAAGGTGGTGAACTACTGTTTTGAGAGCTATATCAAGGACATGGAGCTGAGCTTTGACTATACCATCCGTCCGGGGATTGCGACCAACATGAATGCCTACTTCCTGATGAGGCAGATGGGCATCGTAGACTAATCAGACAGCGCATGCAGGAAATCCCGGACCCCATCGCACAGAACGGCGCCATATCCACCGCAGAAAGGCTGATCACGGGATTTTCAGACCTGGCTTGGGGTACGCCGCTGCTGGTGCTCCTGCTGGGCGGCGGTCTTTTCTTCCTGCTATACTCGCGTTTGCTTCCTTTCAGGTATTTCAGCCATGCAGTGGCCATCCTACGGGGCAAGTATGACAATCCGGATGAACCCGGACAAATCAATCATTACCAGGCACTTTCCACAGCCCTGGCGGCCACTGTGGGCATGGGCAACATCACCGGGGTGGCCCTGGCCATCACCATGGGAGGTCCGGGTGCCATCTTCTGGATGTGGATCAGTGCCCTGCTGTTTCTGACAACAAAATATTTCACCTGTACCCTGGCGGTCATGTTCAGGGGCAGGGATTCCAGGGGAGAGATCCAGGGAGGACCCATGTATGTGATCGTGGAAGGCCTGGGGAAAAACTGGAAACCACTGGCCGTTTTCTTCTCTCTCCTGGGGATGATCGGTGTGCTTCCCATGTTCCAGGTAAACCAGCTGACACAGGTGGTGCGTGATGTGGTGCTTATTCCCAACCAGGTACATGCCGGTTTCACTTCCAACCTGGTTTCGGGCCTGGTCGTTGCCGCTTTCGTGGGGGTGGTGATCTTTGGCGGGATCAAACGGATAGGTAAGGTGACCGGGCGGATGGTTCCGGTGATGGTGGTGCTATACGTGCTCTCAGTGCTGTTTATCATATTCTCCCGGCCCGAGCACATCCTGCCCAGCTTTCGCCTGATTTTCAGGGATGCTTTTACGGCAGAATCGGTGTTGGGGGGATCGCTGGGAGCACTCATCATCACGGGAGTCAGGCGGGCAGCCTTCTCCAATGAGGCAGGGATCGGCACTGCCCCCATGGCCCACGGGGCCGCAAAAACCAATGAACCGGTCAGGGAAGGCCTGGTGGCCATGCTGGGACCAGTGATTGATACCATTGTGGTGTGCACCATGACCGCCCTGGCCCTGATCATGACCGGTGTATGGGACCTGGGGGAATCTGACGGGATCACCATGACAGCCGATGCCTTTGAACGGTCCCTGCCCGGGTTCGGAGCCTACCTGCTTACGATATGTGTGGCCGTATTCTCCCTTTCCACCATGCTTTCTTTTCCTTATTACGGGACCAAATGCTTCTCTTTTGTATTTGGCGCCAGGCATGACTACCTCTACAAATGGTTTTATCTGATCACCATCCCCGTGGGAGCCACCGCCACCTTGGGCACCGTGGTGGGGATTTTTGATGGTGCCTATGCTTTGATGGCATTCCCCACCATGGTTTCGGCCTTGCTGTTGTCGCCCAAAGTGGTGAGTGCCTCCAAAGACTATTTTCGAAGACTTAAAGCAAGCAAAGATCATGGAACGGATTAAGCACTGGATGCTGGAATACCGAATCGTCTTGTTTTTTACCCTGGCCAAACTGGGGATCCATATCCTCACTGCAACCCATTATGGATTCCAGCGGGATGCCTACCTCTATCTGGCCCAGTCGCGTCACCTGGACTGGGGCTATTTCAGCACCCCGCCCTTGCTGGCCTTTGTGACACGCATCCATACCTTCTTCTGGGGGGATTCGCTACTGGCCGTGCGCATGCTTCCTGCTTTGGTGGGAGCACTCAGTATCTTCCTGGTGGGCTGGATGATCAAACAACTAAAGGGCGGGACCCTGGCACAGGTCATCGGATTGACCGCTGTATTGCTTTCCCCTGCCTACCTGAGGCCGGCCGTTCTGCTCCAGCCTGTGATCTTTAACCACCTGTTCTGGCTCCTGGCCGCGCTGGTGCTGTTCCAGATGGTGCGGAAACAGGAGCCCGGGCAGATCCTCTGGCTGATCCCCGTGCTGGGACTCGGGTGGATGAACAAGTATTCCATCATTTTCTACGGCCTGGCCCTGCTTGTTGCCATGATCCTCAGCCGGCACCGGAAACTCCTGTGGTCCTGGTACCTACCTGTTACCCTGACGGGCGGTTTGCTGGTGATCCTCCCCAACCTGCTGTGGCAATACCAGCACAATTGGCCGGTTTTTTCACATATGGCAGAATTGCAGGAATCCCAGCTGGGCAATGTGCTGCTGAAAGATTTTTTATTGGCCCAGATACTCATGCACCTGCCTGCCCTCCTGGTATGGGCAGGAGGGCTGATCCTGCTTATCTACCACAAAAAATACCGCGATTACCGCCTCTTTGCCTGGGCCTTTCTGCTCACGTTGCTGCTTATTATCCTGCTAAGGGGAAAATTCTACTATACCATTGCGGCCTATACCATGCTCATGGTATTCGGAGGAATTGCCTGGGAGCAGTGGCTGCCGCGTCCCCGAAGATGGATGGCCGGGCTGCTGGTGGCGCTGATCCTTGCCACCGGAGCTTTTACCCTTCCCTTCAGTCTGCCCGTTTACAAACCGGATCGCATGGCCGAGTTTGGCAGAAAAAAAGTGGAACAGGGATTGGAGGTCATGCTCAAGTGGGAAGACGGAGAAGTGCACGACCTGCCCCAGGACTATGCCGATATGGTGGGCTGGGATGAATTGGGCGCTAAGGTATGGCAGTTCTACGATTCATTGAGCGACTCTGTGAGAGCCGGTACCCTGGTCTATGGGGAATTCTACGGCTGCGCCGGAGCCATGGAGTATTACCGTCCCCATGAGACCTATCCGGAAGTATATAGTTTCAACGATGCCTACAAGGAATGGATTCCGCGAAAACCTGAAATGACCCATATGATCTATGTGGGCTATTCGGACCGGGTTCCCGGCTATTTCCGGGAATCCCAATTGGTGGGTAGGGTGGAAAATCCCTGGTTCAGGGAGCATGGGCTCCCCATCTGGTTTGGCTCTTATCCCACTCCCCTGCTCTATGAGGACTGGGAAGCTGCCTGGCAAAGGCATGTGCATCCTTTCCAAAGGAAACCCAAAGATTGAGGATTCAGTTCTGCAATTTCCTGAGGGCCCTGAGAAACTGCCTGAAGGAACCGGGTTTGGCCACAATGTTTCGTTGACGGTCCAGCAGAAACAGAGCAGGCGTGGCATAGACATGGTAATCCGTGGCGACCTTTCCATTCCACCCCAGGGGATCGTGTGCTGTAATCCATGTGGGATTCAATTGCCGGAACAGGTATTCGAAATTGGCGGCCGAGGTGTCTATGGAAAGGGCTACTATTTCCAGGTCAAGGGTGTTCTCAGAGAGATACCAACGATTCAGTTCGGGCATCAGCTTCCTGCATGCCTCACAGGTGCTGGACCAGAACACAAGCAGCACCCATGGGTCTTGCATTCGTGATAACTGGTGCACCTTTCCATCCACATCCCGCAATACAAAGTCCGGGGCCGGCTCTCCTGGAGCCATTCTCTTATACCCTTCCATCCTGGACAGGACCAGTTCAACCAGGTCCGACTCACAAGCCTCGTCCAGGTAGTATTCGGCCAGGTGCATCTGTACCTTTTCCATGTTCAGCATCTCAAAGCCCTCCAGCAAAAACTCCGCCACAAAGCCCCGAAGCTCCTGGTCCTGGCTCACATGTACCATGATCTGGTCTACTGCCTGGACAAATTGCTCTTCCTGCTCTGTCATATCCAGGGTCCTGTCCTTGTAAAGCGAAAGATAATCGATCAGTTTATAGGTGTAGACTGGGGCGGCGAGCAGGGCCGGATCCTCAATGGCCGCACGGTCAAAAAAGCATTGTTTCAGGGTGTCGATCCGCTGCACATGGCTCATTTCCCCTGGAATGTAGGGAGACCTGAAAGCATTCATGATCCTCACGGCAAACAGATCGGGATGCTGTCTGGTCAATGAATCCATGTAAGCATCCCGCTCCCGCTGAAGTTCATTGTAACGGTCCACCAGGGAATCCTGTTCCTCTGTGGCTGATCGCTGGGGATAGAGCATTCCGTAAAGACCCATCACCTCTGCCTCGTATCCAAGCTCAAAATCCATGAATTCTTTGTATACCCGGTTTTCCAGGGAATTCTCAAAGTAGGGAACCGGACCTGATTCCGTGGAGGCCACCGTGATCTCCATGTTCTCCCCGTTGAATATGAACTCAACAAAGCGGTTCTGGTACCTTACCTCACCGATACGGTCTGCATAGATGATCCTGTAAATTCCCGGGGGAGTATCTTCGGGCAGGACAAAATAAAAAAATCCGCTGCTGGTTTCCATGCTGTCGGTCACCCTGAAACGGTCTCCATAATAGGAAGCCAGCCACACTGTACCTTCTTCGGCCTGCTCAATGGTGCCCTGGACCATCCAGTTCTGGCCTTTCAGCCCCTGGAAGCCCATGCACAACCCTATGATCAGCCATATAATCCTGTTCATTCTATCCCGGATAGGTATTAATCATCCCTCTTTGGCATCAATTATCCCTTACAGGCATGAATTTAGTAAAAATGGATGGTAGTATCTGTTATTACCTTACAGAGAACCGATGAATATCTTAACTTGTCATATAATTATGGAACAACAAGAAAGCAAAAACAGCACCTGGCTGGATATAGTAAGCAGGTATAACCAACCCGATATCCGGAAAAGCATCTGGCAAATCATCAACTCCCTGGGGCCCTATCTGCTCCTCTGGGTGGCCATGTATTTCAGCCTGCAGATCTCCTATCTTCTCACCCTGGGTCTCGCCATTCTGGCAACCGGATTCCTGGTGAGGGTATTCATTATATTTCATGACTGCGGACACGGCTCCTTTTTTAGGAGCAAAAAGGCCAACCGGATAGTGGGCACCATCCTGGGCAGCCTGGTATTTACTCCTTACGACCGCTGGCACCTCGACCATGCCATCCACCACAAGACCGTGGGGAATCTGGACAAAAGAGGCAAGGGGGATGTCATGACCCTCACGGTGGATGAGTACGAAAAACTGCCCCGCAAGAAAAAGATCTTTTACCGGCTCTACAGAAATCCAGTGATCCTCTTTGCCATCGCCCCCTTCTTCCTCTTTGTGGTCTGGTTCCGTTTTACCCGGAAGGGCATGACCAAACCGGAACGCAGGAGCGTATATATCACCAACCTGATCGTCCTGTTCTTCTGCACTGTCGGGATCCTATTGATGGGCTGGAAAGCCTTCCTGATGATCCAGATCCCCGTAATCTATTTTGCCACCGTCACCGGAGTCTGGCTGTTTTATGTTCAGCATCAGTTTGAAGATGTGATCTGGACCCGGCAGGAGGATTGGGACTACCAGAAAATGGCCCTGGAAGGGAGTTCTTTTCTGAAGTTCCCCAGGTTGCTGCAGTGGTTTTCGGGAAACATTGGTTATCACCACATCCACCACCTCAGCCCCAAGATCCCCAACTACAACCTGGAGCGCTGTCACAAAGAAAACCAGATGTTTGCACAGATCAAGCCGGTGACCTTTAAACCCAGCATACGTACCATGGCCCTCAGGCTATGGCACGAACAACAGGGTCGCCTGATCAGTTTCAGACAGTTTAGAAAGATGCAGGCAGATCCTTCTGCCTGAAATATAACTGCCGGCTACTATTCCCTTTCAGAACAGAAAATGGAGGTTGTGAGGGAAATTGATTCATTAAACCAGTCACTGGTCTAGGCCCTTTCCCGCTACCCGGAATTATAAAGCGAATCTCTGTGGAGTATTTCTTGCCCAATGGGGGAAGACCCATGGCCGGGATTGTACAACTAAAGGATGTAGCGGATCCCTGTATGAAGGAGGAATGAGACTGGCACCGCGTTGCCAAAGACCGGTTCCACCCGGAAGCCCAGGGGAAGCAACAGGCGATCGCCCAGCGGAAGCTCATAACCAGCTCCCAGCAACACGCCCAAAACGGTGCCGGTGCCATCGTTAAAGATATGCACCCCCGGTCCGGCCTGGACATACAGGGATTCATTGAACATCTTTTTAAAGCTCACTCCAATATTGGTGGTCCATTCGGAACGATAGCGCGTGCCAGAATAATAGCCGTCCGACCACCTGTACTCCCAGTAATAGAGCCGGTTCTCCCCAAAATCTCCCACCAGCATCAATCCGGGCCGCAGTTCATATTCTGCCGTTGCCTTGATAATGATCCCGAAGTTGTCCCATTCTTCGAGCGGACTATAGTCCACGGCTTTTTCCACATCTACTGCCGTATAACCCGCTCCGACCACCAGGCCCACAGACCTGAGTTGTGCTTGGGTGAGCATCATGCATAGGAGTCCGGTAAGGACAAGGATTGCTTTTTTCATGTCTGATTGCTTTGATCTAACCCCAAGATATGCATTTGAAATAGACCAGTCAACCATGCGCTGAATTTTGTATATTGCAGGACAATACCCCAAAAACCACATCCCCATGAAAAAATTGCATGTGCTTCCCATCCTCCTCGTGCTGATCCTGTCCTGCGGTTCCGGACCCAAAAAAGAAAACACGGCAGAGAAAGAAGAATGGATCCAGCTCTTCAATGGCAAGGACCTGGAAGGGTGGACCATCAAAATGAACAAGCACCAGATTGATGAGAACTTCAACAACACCTTCAGGGTGGAAAACGGCGTGATGGTCACCCGCTATGATCAATATGAAGCATTTGACGGGGAGTATGGACACATCTTCTACAAGACCCCTTTCTCACATTACAAGCTCCGTGTGGAATACCGCGTGGTTGGCGAGCAGGTGCAGGGGGGAGCAGGATGGGCCCTGAAAAACAGCGGGGTCATGTTCCATGCCCAGTCGCCCCAATCCATGCTGGTCAACCAGGAGTTTCCGGTCTGCATCGAGGCGCAATTCCTGGGCGGACTCGGTGAGGGGGAACGTCCCACCGGCAACCTCTGCACCCCGGGCACCCATGTGGTCATCGACGGCGAACTGGTGACCCGGCACTGCACCACCTCCACTTCCCCCACCTTCCATGGAGAAGAATGGGTCCTCTTTGAACTGGTGGTCCACGGCGACAGCATCATCCACCACCTGGTGAACGGTGATACGGTCTTAACTTATTCCAAACCCCAGGTGGGGGGCGATCTGCCGGAGGGTTATCCCTATCCGGAAGGCACTCCCATCACCTCTGGTTACATTGCCCTGCAAGCCGAGAGCCACCCCTATGAATTCAGGAAAGTGGAACTTCTCGATCTGTCGCGCTGATTTTTTTTCAGGAAGTACAGATACGGTGTTGGAATGAGTGAATAGATTTCCTATCTTTTCGGCTTACAAAAAATTTCTCGACAATGGACAAAAATGAAATCCTGACAAGGGTCAAGGGTGTGGTCAGTGCCGTACTCAAAATTGAAAGCGCGGAAATCAGCGACGATGCCAATTTCGTATTCGATCTTGGAGCCGACTCCATGCAAAGCGTGGAGCTGGTGGCCGGATTTGAAGAAGAATTTGACATCGAAATGGACCAGGACAAGGCCCTGGAGGTTCAGAACATTGACGATGCAGTGAATTTCATAGCTGAATACGTCTAATCTCGAGGACCACATTTTTATTCCATGGAAGAATTATTTCAACTTCGCCAGAAGAACCTGGAGACGATTTTTCATCCAAAATCGGTCGCCATTGTGGGTACCAACAAAGTCAAAGGTACCGTTCCCCACGACATCCTTGATGGAATCCTGAAAGCAGATTTCACAGGCATCGTCTACCCCGTAAGCCCCAGAGAAAAGAGCATCAAAGGGATCAAGGCCTACAAATACGTCGTTGACATCCCCGATGAGGTGGACCTGGCCATCCTGGTCTTTCCCAGTTCGGTCAACCACATGGCATTGGAACAGTGCGGACAGAAAGGCATTAAATCGGTCATCATCATCTCCGCCGGATACAAGGAGGTGGGGGAAGCCGGATGGCAGAAGGAACAGCAGTTGATCGAAATTGCCCGGAAGTACGACATGTCCTTTATCGGGCCCAACTGCCTGGGCGTGATCAATACCGCCCCGGGAACCCACCTGAATGCTTCCTTCGCCCGGGAGATGCCGGAGCAGGGTAACATCGGTTTCCTCTCCCAAAGCGGAGCCCTTTGCACTGCAGTGCTGGATTACGCCAGGGCCAAACACATCGGCTTCTCCAAATTCATCAGTTTCGGTAACAAGGCAGACATCAGTGAAATTGACCTTTTGTACTACCTGATGAAGGATGAGGAGACCAAGGTCATCCTTATGTATCTGGAAGAAGTATCCGACGGGAAGGCGCTGATGAAGGCAGCCCGTGATGTGATTCAGCAAAGCGGGAAACCCATTCTGATCATCAAATCGGGACGCACCCAGGAAGGAGCCTCCGCAGCAGCCTCCCATACCGGTTCCCTGACTGGCATGGATGAGATATGCGATGCTGCCTTTGAGCAGGCCGGGATCTTGCGCTGCGATAACATCGAGGAGATGTTCAACAAGGCCATCGCCTTTGCCTACCAGCCCCCTCCCCTTTCGGAGAAGGTAGCCATCATCACCAATGCGGGGGGTCCCGGAGTACTCACCACCGATGCAGCCATATCGAGGGGACTCAAACTGGCCAAATTCTCTGAGGAGACCACCCGGGTCCTGAAGAAGGCCCTGCCCGCCACTGCCAATATCAACAACCCGGTGGATGTGATTGGTGATGCCAGATCGGACCGTTATCTGGCTGCCATTCAGGCAGCATTCGACGACCCGGATGTGGCCGGGATCTTTGTGATCCTGACTCCCCAGTCCATGACGGATATTGAAACCATTGCCCGTGATGTCACAAAAATCGCAGAAGGCCAGACCAAACCCATTTACGCCTCTTTCATGGGTGAAAAGGATGTGGCCGTGGGCGTCGACCTGCTGCAACAAAACAAGATCCCCCACTACATTCTTCCGGAATCCATGTGCTCTTCCTACCAGGCGGTGTATCATTTCAATAAATCCTTGAAAAACAGGGAACATAAGCTGCCTGAGATCAATGGAATAGACGGATCTGAGGCCAGGAAGCGGATGGAAAAAGCGCTCTCCAATGGAAGAAGCTACATCCCGGAAGTGGAAACCATAGAAATACTTGAAAGCTATGGAATGCCTGTCCCCCGGGGAAAACTGGCCACCTCTGTGGAGCAAGCCGTAGCTGTGGCAGAGGATATTGGTTATCCCGTGGTCATGAAAGTGGTTTCGGACGATATCATCCATAAATCGGAGGTTAAGGGCGTGGAACTGAACCTGGGCAACGCCCGGGAGGTCGAGGAGGCCTGGAAGAGGATCCATGAGCATGTCTCAGCTGCCATGCCCGATGCTGAGATTCAAGGATTGTACGTGATCAAGATGATCAAAGGCAGCGAGGAGATCATCCTTGGAATCAAAAGAGATCCTTCATTTGGCCCGGTATTGCTGTTCGGACTGGGGGGTATTTTTGTGGAGGTGTTCAGGGATGTGAGTTTCGGAGTAGCTCCCCTGAGCCGTGAGGAGGCCCTTAACATGGTAGAACAAACCCGGGCTTTTGAGATCCTCAAGGGAATGCGCGGCCGAAATCCCAGGGACATGGATTCCATTGTGGATGCCCTGTTGAGGCTGGGGCGGCTGGCCGAAGATTTCCCCGAAATAGAAGAATTGGACATCAATCCCCTGTTTGTCCTTGACAAGGGTCAGGGCAGTGTGATCGGTGACGCCAGAATGATCGTAAAGACCAATAAATAAGCTTAACTACTACACAACTAAAACATGACGAAATGAGAATTGTAATCAAAGACACCAGGAAAGAAACAGGAAAATGGACCGCTGATTATATTTGGAGCAAAATCGAGAAATTCGGTCCCACTCCTGACAAGCCATTTGTGCTTGGCCTGCCCACAGGTTCTTCCCCATTGCCCGTATACCAGGAATGGGTCAGAAGATATAAAGCCGGAGAGATCTCCTTTAAAAATGTGGTGACCTTCAACATGGATGAATATGTAAAGATTCCGGAAGATCACCCCGAAAGTTACCACTCCTTCATGTATGAAAACCTGTTCAATCACGTAGATATTCCCAAGGAGAATATCAATATTCTGGACGGAAATGCAGATGACCTGGAAAAGGTGTGCCGCGACTATGAGGCCAAGATCAAGAAACTCGGAGGCATCGAGCTGTTTCTGGGCGGAATCGGACCCGATGGTCACATTGCATTCAATGAGCCGGGGTCCTCTCTGGTTTCCCGGACCCGTGTGAAAACCCTGAGTTACGATACCATCCTGGCCAACTCCAGGTTTTTCGACAATGATATGTCCAAGGTTCCTACCCAGGCCTTGACTGTGGGGGTGGGCACCGTCATGGATGCCCGCGAGGTGGTGATCATCATC
>CBDTYO010000086.1:0-11878 GCA_965364615.1 uncultured Bacteroidia bacterium | reverse complement strand
TCGCCGAAATACTTCAGGTAATTCAGGTCAAACAGGGGATTGTTGGAGATCTCTCCCTCCAGGATGATTCTGGAATTTCCTACCAAAAGGTTCCTGTAAGTGAGATTGACCAGCAGGGAGATGTCAGTCTCCAGGTCATACTGGATCGCTCCCCTGATTTGACCTTCCGGAGCTTCAGCCACCTCAATGACCAGTGCTTTTCCCACCTCACCATTCTGGATCTCGTAGAGGATCTTCGTAAAATACAGGGTGCCATAGAGGTTGTCAATGCCTTCTTCCAGTTCATCCAGGGTGACCCAATCCCCCGGTTGGATCCCCAGCCGGTTCATGATGAATTTTTCGTTCACCACCTTGTGGTTCCTGACGATGATCTCGGTGATGAAAAGGGAATCGCTGATCTCTGGCCTGGTCACCGGACTGGGGGTCCATCCGGCCTGTTCCAGGCTGTCTTTCAAATTCCGGAATTCGTCCAGGAACATCCGGCCGCAGCTGTCTCCGATCCCGATGATGGAAGGGGCATCAGCAAAACTGCCCGGGCCATAGGGACCCATGTCCGGTTCGATGTACAGGTCCACCAGCGCTCTTTGCTCCTCCGTGGTGAACGAGCTATGAATAAAAGCAGACTGGGTGAGCACGCTCAGGGGGGAATCCAGTTCGTCTTTTTTCAGAAGCTGGTTCCCCACAAATACACCGATGATGTAATCGGCCCCCATCTCAAGGTTCTCTTCCACGGGAAAATTGTGCACCAGGCCTCCGTCCACCAGCAATTGTCCATTTATCTCCACCGGAGTGAAAACCGTAGGGATGGCCATGCTGGCCCGCAGGGAACGGGCCAGTGAGCCCTGGTCCAGGACTACTTTCAATCCCGTTTCGATATCGGTGGCCACGCAGGCAAAGGGGATGGGCAGAAGACTGAAGTCGCTGATCCCGGATACCGGCCTGGTCAGACCGGACAGCAGGTTGGACAACTTCTGCCCCTCAATGAGCCCTTTGGGAAATTCCGGTTTGAAGCCCCTGATACCCACCCCGTATATATAGCGGCCGTAATAATTTTTTTCTTCGTAGACGACTTCATCCAGCAGGATCTTGTTGGATAAGAGTCGTTCCCAATCGGCCGCCAGCGCAATCTCCCGGATCTCATCTGCGGTATAGCCGATGGAATACAATCCGCCAATGATGCTGCCCATGCTGGTACCTGTAATGTAATCAGGGGTGATCCCGGCCTCTTCCAGGCTTTTCAGGATGCCGATATGGGCCAGCCCTTTTGCACCTCCGCCACTCAGTACGAGGCCTATTTTTGGCCTATCCTGGGCAAATGCATATCCTTGATTGCCTGCAAAGCATATCAGAAACAACAAGATTGCTTGGCAGAGGATGGAATAACTCCTTTTGGCCGGGGAGTGCAGCAATGGATCTGGATTAGGTGTATGTTTCTTACAAAATGCCAAAATAATTCAAAAAAACATAATAAATATCAGGAATCCCCGGGATTACGGAGATTCCTGATCATAGTGGTGATGTGTTTTATTTCTGCGCGGCCCTATTCCCCGTAGGAATTGATGGTGTCAATCAGGTCAATTATATGGTCATTGAAGGGGGTCTCGATCTCATAGAGTATGTCATCCGTACTCACATGATCCATGCGGTACATCGATTCATTTACCTGGTGGTTGTAGGCAAGGACACCCCCTTTCACACTTACCCCTGCGAACAGACCGTTGCTAAGCGAGTAGGTATAGATCTCAGATTCGAATTCGAAATCCGTAAGGGCCGAGGCTCCCCTGCTGACCGGTCCGGCAGCAACCCCTACATCCCCTCCAAGGGTCAGTTCGGTTTCTTCCAGCTCCATGAGATCGTTTTTATCTTTGAAAAGAAGGACAATGTCCGATTTCTGGGCGCCTAATTGAAACCCCAGGCTTCCTTCACCCAGCGTAACAAAAAATGGATTGCTCCAGGTACCATCGTTTTTCCGGATCAGGGCAATGCCCCTTGCACCCTGGCCTCCAACAACTCCCAAGGCCACCTTGAACGCGCCCGGGAGTATCACGATCCCTTCCGACTGGATGAACAGGGAAGGGGGAATGTAGTTTTCAGGATCCGCCATGATCTTGTCCAGCGCCTCAACGGACCTTGTAAGTGTCTTACTGGCTTTTTTATCAGTTTCTTCGTCCATGGTGTCCCTTCCGCTGAAAGAGGCCGCAAGCATGGTTCCGCCCATCATCAGAAAGACACAGGCTAGGATGAAATTTAGTTTGCTTTTCATTGTGTCTGGTTTTTATGGATATAGATTTTTTTATACCCCCAAATCTATCGGGATAACCTGTAATTGCCAGATGAATGATATGGTTGGGATAGGGAATGTAAGGAGTGGCAGAGAAAATGAAATGGATGGTGAAAATTTGGGATGAACGGTGAAAGAAGGTCCGGGTTCAGGGATTGGAGCCTTGCTGCCTGAGCATGGACACAATTTCTTTTCCTGCGCTCCTTGAGATCGGAATGGTATCGGGGAACAGGTCCGATTTCAACTGGTAGCCATTGGAATTGCCCAGGATGTCAAATGGAACCCGGGTATTGATCATATAGGAACGATGGCACCTGACAATGCTTTCATCCTTGATCTGTTTTTCAATGTTCTTCAGGGTGACCCTTAGCAAGCGTTCTTTCAGTTCATCCTTTTCCAGCCATACGAACCTGGAATAGTTTTCCTGGGCTTCCACAAAGAGGAGCTGTTTTAAATTGATCTGCAATACTTCCCTGGTATCAGATTTCACGGTGACGATGTGGTCTTTCCTGTCAGGTGCAAAGGCATGCTCCAGCAGCTGGATAAACTCGGGATTGCTTCTAAGATCTTTCCATACCGGATCTACCTGGATGAATATAAGCGGGGTGTTTTTTTCTTCCAGGCCCCGCTTCAGGGACTGAAACATAAGCTTATGCTCCCCCAGGGCTCGAAAGATAAGGGCAAAATTGTAATTGAGCCAGTGCGGGTTCCCCTGTTCCACTTCCCGGCGAAAGTTTTGCATGCATTCGAGTACCTTGTCATACTTCATCTGCTTGTAATAGGCAAAGGCAAGGCCCCCGTAAAAGGTGCTGGTCTCGTCCGTGGTAATGGGGATTTCTCTGAACAAATGTATGGCAGATTCCAGATCGCCCAGCAGGAGGTGGCACCATGCCTTAAAGAGACTCACTTGCTTATAAAAAGGATGATCGTCCAGGATGGCATCGAAGATCTCCAGGGCTTCGACATATTTCTCTGACCTGTAGTATAGTTCCCCCAGGTGAAATTTACTGCTTAATGAAAGCGGATCCAGTTTGGTGGCCAGCTGTGCTTCTATCAATGCATCTTCGAGGTTTCCCGTGGCCATTAAATAGGTGGAATGGAATCCATGAATACTGGAGGTCCCGGGGGCAAGTTGAATGGCTCTTTTGATGGCTTTCTCTGTCTGTTCGAAGTCCCAATCGCACCAGAAGGCGCTTTTTGCCAGGGCAAGATGGGATTCGGCTACCTGGTCATCAAGTCGGATGGCCTGCCTGGCGTGGTGCTTGGCTTGTTCAAATGCCTGTTCGACCTCCATCATTCCGGATCCCCCCAGGAAGGTGTAACATGCTGCCAGACCGGCTATGGGCAGAACGAAAGCCTGATCCTTGTGGATGGCTGCCTCGAAATAGCGGATGGCTGTATGGGTGGATTCCAGGGAACCATTGCTGAGGTGGTACCGGCCTTTGAGGTAAAGCTCATAGGCTTCCATGTTTTCCGTGGAGGTGGACACCAGTTTTTCCCTTTCGGACGGAATTCCCACATTTTCAGTAAACCTCCGAACGATCTTGTTGGAGATGTGGTCCTGGACCTGGAAAATGTCTTTCAATTCCTCGTCGTATGTTTCCGAGAACACGTGGAATCCATCCCATGCCTTAATCAACTGGGCAGTCACCCTGACCTTGTTTCCGTATTTTCTTACACTCCTCTCAAGCACATAGCCCACAGATAACTGACTTCCGACCTCTCTGGGATCCGTTTCCTTGCCTTTAAAGGTAAATGCCGAGGAACGTGCGATGACATTGAGCCCTTTGACCCTGGTAAGCGCATTGATGATTTCTTCGGTGACACCGTCACTGAAATATTCATTCTCCGCATCAGAACTCAGGTTTCTGAAAGGAAGAACCGCGATGCTATCTTCAGGAGCTCTTTTATTCATTTCCTTGCAGGGGAAGGGTGATTATCATTTCTGTACCTTTTCCGGGAGCAGATGTCACATCGATGGTTCCGCGGTGTTCTTCAATGATTGAATAGGTGATGGACAATCCCAAACCGGTACCCTGACCCACGGCCCGGGTGGTGAAAAATGGTTCGAAGATGTGATCCACTATTTCTTGGCTCATTCCCTCGCCGGTGTCCCTGATGGAGATTCTGGCCCGGTCGTCCATCCGCTCCGTCTTTATATATATATCTCCTTCCCCCTTTATGGCCATAATGCTGTTGGTAAGAATATTCATAAAGACCTGGTTCAGTTTTCCAGGCAGGCCGTCCACCTGGGGAATGGATCCATAATCTTTATGTACGGTGATTCTGTCCTTCAACTTGTTGCTCAGCAACAGCAAGGTCGAATCGATCCCTTCATGAATATCCACCCCCTTGAATTCATTTTCATCCAGTCTTGAAAAGGTCCTGAGACCTTTTACGATATGTTCAGAACGCGATGCCCCTTCGTTGATGCCTGCCAGCAGGTCGTTGGTTTCTTTGACAAGGTAGGAATAATCCACTTCTTGCTTGTATTCCTCCGCTTCGCTGAACAACTGGCCAAGTTCTTTTTCCTTGATCACGGTTTCATACTTCTCCAAAATGGCCATCAAATCCTCCATATTCCTTCGAAGGGGTTTCACACTTGAACTGATGAAGTTGAGGGGGTTGTTCAACTCATGAGCCACCCCGGCTGTCACCTGTCCGAGAGAGGCCATCTTTTCCGATTGAACCAGCTGGGTTTGGGCATGTGTAAGATGATCAAGGGTATCGTTCAATTCTGATTTCTGATTTTCAAGGTCTTTGTTCAACTCAGCCAGATAGTCTTTCTGGGATTCAATCTTCTCATTCTTTTTCTGAAGGTCAATATTGGCTTTCCTTTTGATGTAGTACCTGTTCAGAATGACCACCACAAGAACCACCACCAGTCCGATGGTCAGGATCAGATAATTGCGAACCTGTTTTTGCTTGTCAAGTTCTGCCAGCTGCAGCAATTCCTTTTGCTCAAAGTCATTCTGGAGCACCAGCTGGGTGATCTTTCCCTGGTTCTCTTCCTGGTAAAGGCTATCGTAGGTATCCTTGAACAGGATGTGCATCTGATAGGCTTCCTGATACCTGAATTGCTCCGCATAGATCTCACTTAATTCACGGGCTGCGTTTCTGACGCGGATCTGCGCTCCCGTCTCTCTCCCCAAATTCAGCGCTTCTGTCAAGTATTGTATGGCTTCCTCGGTTTGGCCTGTTTTTTTGTAATACAGTCCAAGTTGGTAGAGTGAAAGAGAAAGACCAAAATCATCCCGGAGTTCTGTGAATATATCCTCACTGTTCTTAAGACACCTGAGGGCTTCAGACTGATCTCCCAAACTCAAATGCGTCTGTCCGATGCTAATCAGGGAATAGGCCACCCCGGCCCTGTTTCCCAAAAGGGTACGGATGTTCATCGCCCGCTTATGGTATTCGAGGGCACTGATAAACTGGTACATGTTGGTATAGGCCAGGGCGATCTGATGGCAGCAGTAGGAAACCCCCAGGCTGTCCCCGATCTCTTCAAAAATGTCCAGGGCCTGCATCTCATATTTCAGGGCCTGGCCGTAATTGCCTTCCAGATTCCGGATATCCCCTATATTATTATAGGCGTAGGCCAGGTCTTGCAAATTATTTCGGGCCTGGGCCAGGCGCTGGGCCGTGAAGAAGTATTCGAGCGCCATGGCGTGATTACCAACATTCCTCTGAATAATGCCCAGGTAATTGTGGATGCTGGCTTCATGACCGTAACTCTCATATTCCTTCACCAGGGCCAGGGCTTCCAGGCCATATTTCAGCGCATCTTCAGGATGGCTGTACCTGTATTCCCAACAAAGGTCTTTGAGTATTCCTATTCTAGCCTCTCCCTCCGCCGATGCGAGCAGGTTCTGGAGGCTGTCAGTACGGTCTTGCGAATGCAAATTGAAAGACAGAAGAACCAGAATAAAAACGAATGCTTTTTTCATGGACCGATATTCATGTGAGGGCAAATCCATATAAAGATAAAAAATACTTGGACCGGTCACCATTCATCCCAAAAATGACCATCCATCCCATTTATGTATCCGTTTATGACAACACTTATTCAGTGTATTACAGAAATGAGGCCAGACGGATCCAGCCCCGTAGATTTGAGTAGTTGAAACAAAAGATCAAACCAATAAAACGCACAATCATGAAAACCAAACAAACAATCGTTGTAACCCTGGCCCTCTCTGCCTTACTTATCAGTAGTGCAGTCGTGGCCCAGGAGAATGAAGTTAACCCGCCTGAAGGTTCGCAGTTTACCTTTGCCTATCCGCTGGGCACAAACGGAACCGAAGCAATCTCTATATCCAACCAATTCTCATTCAATGTGCTCTATGGCGTCAATGGGGGCCTGGATGGCCTGGAGATCGGCGGACTGGTCAATTACAACCATGGAGAGGTGAACGGGATGCAGCTGGCCGGAATCGGGAATATCAACAAGGAGTACACCAATGGATTGATGTTATCGGGCTGTTTTAACCTGACCCTCGATGATGCAGAGGGAGTTCAACTTTCGGATCTCAACATCGCCAATGGCAATTTTACCGGGGTGCAAGCCGGTGTGATCAATTATGCCAGGGGATTACAAGGCGTGCAATTTGGCCTGGTCAATATCGTGGAGGAAGATAACGGAGCATTGCCCATCGGTCTGATCAATGTTGTCAGGGGAGGGTACTATGCCCTGGAATTTGTTGCCAGTGAAGTACTATATACCAACGTGAATTACAAGATGGGTGTGGAACATTTCTACACCATATTCAAAATGGGATCCTCCAGGTTCGAACACAATCCTGTGTACAGTTTTGGATTGGGTTTCGGAAGTATGTTTACCCTGGCCGAGAAGCACAAAGTAAGCATGGACCTGTCCTTCAACCACCTGGTATATAACGAAGAATGGAATACGGATGACAACTGCTTGAGCAAGCTCGACCTGAGTTACAGGTACAGCCTGGGAGAGCATGTATCGCTGCTTGCCGGACCTTCCTTTAACTGGTACATGTCTGAACTGCAGGTGGGGGACAGTTTTGGCACCCTGAATGTCCCTTCCCATGCACATAACTTCAGCCGCGACAACAACCAACATTGGATGTGGCTGGGTTTCAACGCAGGCTTGTCCTACAGGTTCTAGGTCGCGTCCGTTATCAATAGCAAAAGCAGAGGCTGTATCAAAAGGTACGGCCTCTTTTGCGTTATGCCCCCCGTCACTTAAAACCGAGCTTGCGAGCTCAGCGGAGCTAATCTTTATTGCATAATTATTTATAGACTTCCAGGCGGGCATAACTTCAAAGAGGTGTTTTTGTGCAGCCTCTTCGATTTACATGGCTTGATAACTAGGGGGTTGGTGTTAATAAAGACGGCTAATTAGAAGTGTTATTCTAGTCCAATAAATCTGTATCGCTTATTTAGGACTACTCATCACTGAAAAATTACCCGGTAATTTTGCCTGACTATGCAGAAGTTCTTGCCGCAAGTTCTTCCCATAATCTCTTTCCGGATGTTTCATCGTTCATGGCTTGATCAGGCTTATTGATTCTTTTGTACAATTTGAACAGAGCTCCGTTTATGGAACTGCGATCACGATCCGAAAGGATCAGTTCTGCCATGGGCTCTCCTGCAACTGACGGGTGCCTTGCAGTTATTAAGGTCGCTATGCGCCATAGGAATCCATAGAAGCCTGACGGCCACCTTTCGGCCAGCGTAGGATCAGATTTATCTATGACATAACCCGGATCAAAAGCAACCGAGGAGATTTTTCCAGCATATCGACGGGCCAGTTCTCCGGCAATTACCCGGTTTAATAATTTGGTTCTGTTGAAAGCAGCCATTGTTTTGTGATTCCCGATGCTTTCCAGATCATCCCATTTTATTGGTTTATAGAACGGCGCAATCACATGAAGAACCATCCCATCTGATTCCTGCATCCTCTTTGACAAGAGTTGGGTGAATAGAAATGGCCCCATTACATTCGTGGCAAACATTGCTTCGTGACCATCGGCAAGTATATGAGGGCCCTTTTGAATAAAAGCGCCCACAGACAGCACGAGGGCATTTATCTCTGGATACCGGCTCATAGCTTCCTTTGCCGCGAGTCTTACAGATTGCATCTCAGAAAAGTCCACGGCCAGTGTATCAACGTCCTGTTCCTGGAAATCAATACAATCCTTGGAAAGCTTGTCGCAGATAGAATGTTTGGTAGCTTGCAATTTGTCATGATTGCGTCCCAACAGGACAACCCTGGCACCTCGTTTGGCGAGTTCAATAGCAGCAGCCTTTCCTATATTTCCTGTAGCCCCTGCAATAACTACAGTTTGTTGGTTTTCCGTTTTCATTGATTATACAAATAAATGATGTTCAGTTATAAGCGGACTGTGTTGAATGGAGGATCCAGACATTCGGTTCAATATACTCTCCAAGATCTTCCTCCAAGTCAATATATACAGGACTAAGCGCTTTGTCAATGGTGTAAAGTCCGGTACTCTGAAATTTCAGCCCGGTCCAGTCCTGCCATTGATTTACCTTGCCCTTAATGGTCATGGATTCAGGACAAACCGAAATAATCTTTCCACCGGCTTTGATATGAACACGGATCCAGGGATCAAAGGGATCTCCCTGGTCATTGCTCCAACTGATATATTCGTCCATGGGAACCAGCGGATACGCATGCTTTAATGTCGGGCGCACGGGAAATGCAACATGTTCGATTCCATAAGTTCTTGCAAGCCCCTTCATTAAATCTAAAAATTCATAACTCAAGCCCCTGTTTCTAAGATCCGGGTTTATCAGAATTTGCACCCCCACCAGCAGATTCGGACTTAGTCCCATTCTGTAATCGCCAACAGCCTTTGCCATGGCCCAGTCCAAGCCACGGGGGGGAAGGTTTTTCAATTCGCTTTTCCAGTGAATGGGGACAGCGTTGCCAATACCCACTATGACCTCCTCTGAAAAAGCAGCAATTTGCAGATCCAGGAAATCGGAATAAAGTCTTGACCAGTACGCTTCCACAACCGCATCGTGTTGCATAAATTCAGGCCAGGCACTTTTGCCCAGTTCCTTTTGTGCCTGCATGATTCTCAGATCTCCGGATATAATATCGAAATTCGTTGTTGTCCTCATGGTATTTTGTCTAATACATGTATGTTTCAGAAGGTAATATTCTCGGCTTTTTGCAGAATTTTGCATTCCATTCCCATGCGCTCTACTCCCAGTTTAAACGTCAGGTCGTTTGCCGGATTGCCATGCTTTTTGAATAAGAAAGGACAATTGTAATGCATGGGGATCACCAGTTTAGGCTGCAATAGCCTGACAGCTTCGAGGGCTTCATCTTCATTCATGGTGTTTCCTATGTATCTTCCCCCAATGGGTACCATCAGGATATCGGGAGATTTCAGATCCTTCCAGGAATCAGGCAAAAGCAGGGTGTCTCCCAGGTTGATGATGGATTTTCCCTCGTAGCTGATCCTGAATCCGATGTTTCCCCATCCAATCCTTTCCTCCGGGCCGGGATACTCCGTTTTCCTCATGGGCCCGACCCTCAGGGTCAGAGGTCCGTGTTTTGTATGAATTCCGGATACCATCATGCCGTCTGCCTTGATGGTTTCCTCCGCGCCAAGGGTCTGAAATTTTTCAAAAGTGGTATCAAAGGCCAGTCCTTTGCTTCTGGGACCAAGCACAAGATTCTTTCCGCCCACTTCCTTCACCATGGTTTTATTGAGGATAACCGATGCCCCCGAGGCACTGGCTACCCTGTCGGCATGCCAGTAATGATCCGGATCTCCATGCGTGATAAAAATATGGGTGATGTCGTGCCATTCCGATTTAGGAATCAGGGGTGCGAAACTGAAATAGTAGGCGAAAAGGGCGCCCGGATCTATGGCGATCTTTTTATCATCCCACTCGATGATAAAGGCATTATACAAATAGAATGTGATCTTCATGATTGCTTTATGTACGTTTTGAGTTTGTTCTGAGCAGGGCCAGGACTATCAACAGAGCCAGCGCCAGGAGATGGATCCACGCAAACAAATTCCCCAACAGGGGATAGGATGGGCAGGTGTTTCTCAGAGATCATCGGTGAGAATCTTATACGTTAAAACAAATCCCAGAATGAGGATCTTTTTCATGGCGGCAAATACGTATTTCACGAATAGTAACATCATAGGATCCATCACTGCTTACCAATTCAAATCTGCACCCAATCGCAAAATCTTCCAGCCATATTTTTCCAGGGTAATGTCGTTACAAAACAAAACCAACCCTAAGTCATCATCGGGATATATTTGCATGATTGTATAGAAGCCAGGGCCGCCTCCGGTATGCTGGAGCTTGTATCCGCTTTTTTCCTTAAAAACCTGCCAGCCAATCCCTTGCCTGAAGAAATAAGAACCTTCGTCATTGGCTTCAGCCACATGGCCTTCATGAGTCATTACGTTGATGGATTTTTCCGAGAGTATGCGAGATCCATTCAGCATGCCCCTGTTCAAATACGCTTTGATCAGGCGTGCTGCATCCATGGTCGATCCTAGTAAGGCTGAAGAAGGCTCCTGATCGGTGTAAACACGGTTCATCCATATATGCTTGTTCGATGTTTCACGTATATACGAACCTATCATGATATGAAGTAAGGGAGACATGAAATGAAAAGAGGGATGTGATCCGGCTGCCTCATAAGAATTCATTTCCCTGGTGTAAACAAAGTCGGTGTGCTCCATCTCAAGCGGTTCGAGTATATGGTCCCTGATGTAGTCTTTGTAGCTTTGTCCGCTTACTTTCTCAATGATGGCACCCAGAAGCATATAACCAATATTTGTATAGGCAGTGTTTTCTCCAGGTTCAAATTCCAGGCTTGAATATTCCGGAAAGACTTTTTCTATAAATGCAGTCTGATTTACAGGTGCTTCTCCATCATGATGTATCCATTTCATTAATTTGAAAGGGCTGGCATCAGGCAATCCTGAGCTATGATTAAGCAGCTGTTTTATAGTAACAGCACTGCTATTCTGTGAGGGGTATTCAACCTTGAAGAAGGAAAGGTGCTTCGAAACGGGGTCATCCAACTGAAGTTTGCCTTGCTCCTGTAGTTGAAGGATGGCCATGGCAGTAGGAATTTTTGTGATTGACCACCAATGATATACAGACTGAGGCGTCGCTTGAATTTTACGCGGGCCGTCTGCCCACCCAAAACCTTTGCTGTATACGATGCTGTCGTTTTTTACAATGGCCATCGAAAGACCCTGAGGGGTGCCGGAACTTACAAGCTTTTCAAGATAAGCGTCAAGTTCAGTTACATTCTTCACGGAGTCGGGTGGTTCAGGAATTTTTGGCCAGGCAATGATTACCAATAAAAAGGCAAGTAGTGCAAAACCAATGATTGCCAATTTCATTCGCTTATTTTGTTTCATAGTGGGAGCTTTCATTTACCCAAATCTACATGGAAGGATTCGTTTGGCCCCGACTTTGAGGTGCACTGAATACTGATTGTTATAAATGGTTAAATGGATGAGATGGATGGGGAATTCTGGGATGGATGGTATACCCTTCACTTCTTAGTGATGCAAATCATCCTGATACTTCACCCATTCAAGGCTCGTA
>CBDTYO010000085.1:0-11911 GCA_965364615.1 uncultured Bacteroidia bacterium | reverse complement strand
TGGGCAAGGACCATGCTGATCCAGAAGGTGATCGATGGCCACAGCATCGATGTGTTGGATTTCAATGGTGACGGACACCTGGATATTTTCTGCGGAGAAATGAACCTGGGAGCAAATCCGGATGCCAGGATCCGCCTATTGCTGGGCGACGGTCAGGGGAACTTCATCCATCATGTGGTATCCAGGGGCATTGGTACCCATGAGAGTAAAATTGCCGACCTGGATGGGGACGGGGATTTTGATATCCTGTCCAAACCCTATAACTGGAAGGCTCCCCGACTGGACATATTCCTGAATGTAAGCGATGAATAAGCAGCCATGAGATATTTGATACCCCTGCTGCTGACTTCCCTGCTGACCTCCTGCATGGAACCGGTCCATATGAAGGAAGTTAGCTATGAAGGGCGCGAACACATCCTGGTCAAAACCTTGGAACTGGACTACTATTACGATGTGCAGGGCGGTGGCTTCTCCCGCATCATAGACCGGGAAGGCAAGGACTGGGTGGGATTCAAAATGGAACCCTGGGGAGAGTATCCGGCCTCTGCAGCCTCCTCCTTCCGGGGTCTGCCCAACCTGGTATTTCAAGGGGAGGATGATGGGGCGGGTCATCCCGGACACACAAGATGCATCTCGAAGGTGGATGGCCGCAGAATTATCACAGAGTCCCTGAGCGGAAAGTGGAAATGGACCTGGGAGTTTTACGACGATCATGCGGTACTTGAGGTGCAGAAGACCGATCCGGGCCGGGCTTACTGGTTCCTGTACGAAGGGACCCCCGGAGGCAGTTTCGATCCGGAGAACTCTTATTTCGGCTCGGACCTAGGAGGACCCTTCGCGGCCGCTCATGATTATTACAAAGGGGACATTCTTTGGGGCCATTTCCACTGGATCTATGCAGGCAATAAAACAGCATCCGGAACCTTCTTTTTGCTCCATGAGGAGCCGGACGATTTGACCGATATGATCTCCTTCCTTGGCAATATGGAAGAAGGTTTGGACAGTGCGGATGGCATGACGGTGTTCGGATTTGGCCGGGACAAGGACACCTCTCCCCTGCTCCTGGGCCCCCAAAGGTTTGTGATCGGATGGTACCCGGAAAAGATCACGGACCCCGAGGATCATCAAACACTCGGTTCACACCTGGAGAATCTCTTGAAAAATCTCCGGTAAATCCTTCCCTTCAGATGCATCAGCTCCGGTACTGGCGGATCATTCCACTGCTTCGGTAACTTCCAGCACCACGCTGGTCCTGCGGAGGCTGAGACCGGGATTGATGCCCACCTTCATCAGGAAATCGCCCGAATAGACCTGGTCCCCCCGGATCCTCGAGCGGGTTCCCGGGAAGAGGTTGATCTCTTTGATGCGGTATTTTTTCCCGGCGTCCAGCCCGTCCAGCCGGACGGGCTCTTCGGTGGCAGTCAGCATGTACCGGTTGTTGACCAGGTAATTAAACACAATGGCCCTGTTCTTTTCGGCATCCACAAACATGAGCGAGGAAAAATCGTTCTTGTGCGGATTCACCAGCCGGTAGAGGTCGCCGTGCCAGACCACATCCTTGAAAGCATGGTAATTGCTCACGGCCAGCTTGCAGAATTCCATTTCCTCTTCGCTCAGTTCGCTGGCCACGATATCGAAACCCAGTTTGCCCATGCTGGCCACATCCACCCTGTATTTCAGGGGCTGGCTTCCCCAGTTGGTGACATGGCAGTCGGTCACAATGGCCGGAAAGAAATAGGAATAATCCCACTGCATGAAGATCCGCTCCAGGGGATCCGTATCGTCGCTGGGCCAGAATTCGGTAAAGTACTTCAGGATCTCATAATCACCCCGGCCCCCGCCTCCGGAGCACAGCATCATGGGTACCGTGGGGTACTTTTCCCTGACCCGTTCCAGTACCCGGTACAGTCCCCTTACATACTCGATGTAGAGGTGCGACTGGGGAATGCCCTCCCTATCAAGATAGGCCGAATAGGCATTGAATATGGGAGCGTTGCAGTCCCACTTGATAAAGGCCAGTTCCGGATTTTCGGTAAAGAGGCCATCCACCACCCCATATACGAAGTCCTGCACTTCGGGATTGGATACATCCAGCACCAGCTGGTTGCGAAAGTATTTCTCAGGCCGCTCGGGCTGCCGGATGACCCAGTCCAGGTGATTCTCATACAGTTCACTTTTGGTATTCACCATCTCGGGTTCGATCCATATTCCAAACTTCACCCCTGCTTTTTCTGCTTCCCTGACCAGGTATCCGATCCCGTTGGGCAATTTCTCCACATTCTCCTGCCAGTCGCCCAATCCGGCCCGGTCGCTGTTCCTGGGATACTTGTTCCCGAACCATCCATCGTCGAGCAGGAAGAGATCCACTCCCAGTTCCTTCGCGTCCTTGAACAGGGAGGCGATCTTCTGCTCATCGAAGCGGAAATAGGTGGCCTCCCAGTTATTCAGCAGGGTGAGCCGGTCTCCCTGTCCGTCCAGCACCCGGTACCTCCTGGCCCAGGCATGCAGTCCCCGGCTGGCCTCTCCCATTCCTTCATGAGATATGGCAAAGATGAGCGAAGGGGTCCTGAAAATCTGACCTTTGGGAAGCAGGTACTCGGAAGCATAGGGATTGATGCCTGCAATCAATCTCAGGTTTTCATAGGAATCCACTTCAAAATCGAGCCTGAAATTGCCGCTCCATGCCAGCTGTCCCAGAATGACACTGCCCTGGTTCTCGGAAGCCGGCTGGTCAAAGGACAGAATGAAATGGGGGGCCTGTAATAGCATGGCCCGGGTCCCCAGCTTGGAATCCACCGAGCGGATCCCCCGGGTCAGCTTGCTTTCTGCAGGCTGCATTTCTCTGGCCCAGTTGCTGTGAAAGGTGGTCAGGTAAAACTCCCTGCCGGCAAAGTACAGGTTGGAGGAGGCAAACTTTTTGAGCAGCACAGGATCAGATTCTTCATGCACAATTTCCGCCCATTGTTCCACCACGTTTTCCTCCTCCCAGGCCTTGTAGCAAAGGGTCACCCTGAAGGGGTAGAGCTCATCGCCCAGCACAATGCGGGTGAGGGAGGTATGTTCGTCCGCCTGCACCACCTCATGGCTCACATATTTTAAGTCCAGCGAGGCATTCCCGTCCGCGTGAACCGCTTGGATGGCGGGCTCAGACAGGTTCCAGGTACCTGCAGGGGTATAGGCAGCATTGTAGATCCCTCCATTGCTATCGAAAAATTGATAATGCCCCGATACCATGTCATATTCTCCGGCATCCCGCAGGGCTTTGCCAAAGTAAACAGTTCGCAACCTGTTGTCGCGGTCCGTTTCCAGCAACAGGGTGCTGTTCTGTGTCGAAACGGGGATGACGACTTTTTGTGCAAAAAGGCCTGGCGCTGCCAGTACCAGAGCCAGGATAAGCAGTTCTTTCTTCATGGGTCCGAATTTAAATCAATTAAGGATGTATGGATTGTAACATGGCGACCACATTTTCAGGGGGCACGTTGGCCAGGATGTTGTGCACCTGCTGGAAGACAAAGCCGCCTCCGGGGGCGAAAATGGAGTTCATTTCCCGCACATGACCCGAGACTTCATCGGGCGTGACAAGGGGCAGGATCCTTTGCGTATCGCATCCGCCTCCCCAGAACGTGATCCGGTCCCCGAAATCCAATTTCAGCTTCCCGGGATCCATTCCCCGGCAGGAAATCTGAACCGGATTTACCGCATCCAGTCCGGCTTCGATCAGGTCATTCATCAGCTCATAGATGCCTCCGCAGCAATGCAATTGCACTTTCACATCGGCCAACTCCTTAGCCCTCCCCCACAACTTTCTATGATAGGGTTTGTAGAATTCTCTGTAGGCATCGGGACTGATCAGGGGGCCCTGCTGGCCGCCCAGATCATCGCCAAAGAGCACCACATCGATGAAGGGACCTACGGCCGACATCCAGTTCTCCAGGTTCTTCAGGTGGATCCGGCAAAGCTTCTCCGAAAGCGCTGCCACCTTGTCGGGATACAGTCCGGTGGCCAGAAGATAGTGATCCATGCGGTACAGCATCTGGGGGATCTCAAACATGTTGCCCCCGAAAATACCCACGATGGCCCGGTCGGTGGATTCCCTGAGTGCCCTGGCCGATGCTGCCATCTCCTGCAAACCCGACTCATCCATCTTCAGATGGCCCCCGGGGTGGGTCACGGCGCTCCACATCTGCCGGTCCAGCATCTCCTCCAGGTCTTCAAAATCATCGTTTTCAATGCCTCGTTCCATCAGGGGGAAATGACTTTGTTCGAAGTAGAGGCTTCCCTTTTTCAATATTCCCACTTCGGTGCCTTCCTGGTCCAGAAGCACCCAGTGCTCCCCTTTCTGCTCCACGTGGATATAATGGGGGATCTCACAGGGAGTTCCATCGGGAAGGATCCAGGGTTTCCAATCGCTGTCCTCGAGCAGAAAGCCCCGTCCCATTTCGATGCAGTCGACCCCGAACAGGTCCAGCACATCCTCATCCACAATGGCCAGTTGCTGCACCATGTCATAGACCCGGATGGGTTTCTCCTTCAGGCCCAGGTGCTTTCGAAGCCTGTGGTAGGCAATGGCTGATATGCCTGAAGAGCGGTGCGCTCCCAGATCCACCGGGATCCGGTCAGGTTCCGAATGGTTCAGGGCAGCCAGTACCCGTTCCCTGGAGGTCATGGACATAGGACTTTTGTTGGTGATTCCCATACTAAGATATAGAGATCTGGGGCCAGCGGCAAAAAAAGGCGAATTATTTGCTATATTTCATCATGATGAAAAACAGATCCCCAATACCAGTGACCGGCCTGCTGGCCCTTCAGCCCATATGTTCCTGCTCCAGGCTTCCGGACCCACCCAACATCGTATTCATCCTGGCCGACGACATGGGATATTCCGACCCCGGATGCTACGGATCGGAGATCCTGGAGACCCCGAACATCGATGCCCTGGCCGCCGGAGGGCTGCGTTTTACCAACTTTTACAATACCGGGCGTTGCTGGCCCACACGAACCAGTCTGCTTTCCGGTTACTATCCCCACCAGGTACTCTCCGATCCCATGCCCGGAGTGGATTATAGTCCGGCCACCCTACAAGCAGTGAACCAGACATGGCTCCCGGCTGTCCTGAGGGAGCACGGTTACCGCACCTACCATTCCGGCAAATGGCACATCGTCAGACACCGCCCTGAATACAGTCAACTGAGCCATGCCGTGGTGGGATTTGACCATTCCTACCGCACCGAAGACGGAAGGCACCTGCGTCCCCGTCACCTGTGGGAAGACGGTGAGGAAATTTCACTCCCGGAACCCGGAGAGACCTATGAGGCCTCCATGGCCATTGTGGACCATGCCATCAAGTACCTCAGGGAACACAAAACAGAGCATGGGGATGTCCCCTTTTTCCAATACATCGCTTTCATTGCCCCCCATTTTCCCCTGCAGGCCCTGCAGGAGGACATCGACCGGTACAGGGATCAATACCTGATGGGCTGGGATGAGATCCGTAAACTACGTGCAGAGAACAGGAAGGAACTGGGATTTAAGGTACACGAGGTACATGCCCTGGAGCCCGAACGCTATGCCCCCTGGAACCTGGATCCGGAAGAACTGGTGACACAGATCGATCCCGCCGAAACGGGGCGGGCCGTCCCCTGGACGGAGCTCAGCAGGGAGCAACAGGAATTCCAGGCCACCAAGATGGCCATTCATGCGGCCATGGTCACGCGGATGGACCAGGAGATCGGGCGCTTTGTCGGGGCCCTCAAGGAGCTGGGCTACTTCGAAAATACCATCATCTTTTTCTGTTCCGACAACGGGGCCAGCACCGAGATCATGAACCGGGCGGACAAACATACCCAGGGAGCCACAGCCGGTTCGGCCGATACCTACCTGTGCCTGGGACCGGGCTGGTCCTCGGCCGCCAATACTCCCTTTCGCCTGCACAAGACCTGGGTGCATGAGGGAGGGATTGCCACTCCCCTGGTGGTGCACTGGCCCGCAGGTATCAAACAGGCCAATGGGTTCAGGAACATGCCTTCACACATCATTGATATCGCCCCCACCCTGCTGGAACTGGCCGGGGGAGATCCGGAAGAACTGAATGCATCTGCAGAAGCCCCCGGTAGAAGTCTGGTTCCCTTTCTGAACCACGACCTGGTCATTCCCAGGCCACCCCTGTTTTTCCACCATGAAAATAAGAAGGCCCTCAGGCACGGGGACTGGAAGATCACCACCATTGAGGACGGGGGTGCCTGGGAACTGTATAACCTGGCCGAGGACAGGGGTGAAACCCGCAACCTGGCCGGGGAAGAGCCGGATAAGCTGCAGGAACTGGTTTCTCTGTGGGAAAGCCAGAGAAGCGAAATCATTGAACAGATCGGTGCTTTAGATACCCGTTGATTTTTCCCCATGAATTCAAAGCAGCGCCTGCTGAAAGCCCTGAACAGGGAAGTGCCCGACCGCCTGCCGGTGACCACCCACCATTTGATGCCTTCCTTCATGGACCACTACATGGATGGGGCCGGCAACCAGGAATTCTTTGCCCGTTTTGGCCTGGATCCCATTCACTGGACCATGGCCTATGCTCCGGATGCAGGCAAGGGGGAATATTATGATCCGGATCACCAGGAACCCGGATTTTTGGAAGCCCGCAGGATCAGTTCTGACCAATGGCGTTTTCAGGTGGAAGAGTTAAAAAACAAGGAATATCTCACCCACCGTTTCAAGATCATCACGCCAAAGAAGATTCTTTCAATGGTCCTGCAATCCGATGCACACACCACCTGGGTGGCCGAACACCTGATCAAGGAGAAAAATGATATTGACGTGATCGCCAGGTACATGACCAGGCCCAAATGTGATGTGGCAGCGATCAATAAAGCGGCTGAACAATTTGGCTCCCGGGCCCTGATCAGGGGTCATATTGCCTGTTTCGACGGCTTTGGTCAGCCCGGCTGCTGGCAGGATTTTTCCTGCCTCTATGGTTCCACCCACCTGATCATGGCTTCCATGGAGGATCCCGCGTGGGTACATGCCTTTCTGGAAGTACTGCGTGAGCGTAAATTAGTGTATATCCGCTCTTTACAGGGAGCCCGCTATGATCTGCTTGAACTGGGAGGGGGAGATGCCTCCACCACCGTGATCTCCCCGGACATCTTCAATGAATTCGTGGCCCCCTATGATGCGGAACTGATAGCCACCGCACACCAGGCCGGACAAAGAATGGTTTACCATACCTGCGGGGGCATGATGCCCATCCTGGAGGACATTGCAGCCATGAAACCCGATGCCATGGAAACCTTTACCCCGGACGGCATGGGGGGCGATGCCCGGCTCTCCGAGGCCAAGAAGCGCATTGGGGACAAGGTATGCATGATCGGCGGATTCGATCAGTTCCACTTTTTCACCGGATGCAGCGAAGAAGAGACCCGCAGGGAGGTCAGGCGCTGCTTTGAGGAAGCCGGCGGAGGTGGTGGTTACATCCTCTCCCCGTCCGACCACTTCTTTGAAGCCGATCTGAAACTGGTGGAGGCCTTTGCCGATGAAGCCCGGAAATGCACCTATGAAACATCCTGAATATGCATAAAGTAGTTCTTATTTTGGGAGCCTGCCTGGCATTCTCAGGATGCGCTGAGAAGAACTATACCTTTGAATTCGTTGAAATCAATACGCCGGGCAGCAGTTCCTTTCGGGCCATTTGCGCCACCGATGAAAATACGGTATGGACCTCCGGAAGTCAGGGCCAGGTCTTCCTGACTGAGGATGGCGGACAACACTGGAAGCAAATGACCGTTCCGGGCTGCGAGGACACCGAACTGAGGAGCCTGCACGCCTGGGATGCCAGCCGCGCCCTGGTCTTTGACATTTCTCCCCTGGGAAGGGCCTTCATGACCCTGGATGGAGGTCAAAGTTGGGAACAGGTGTATCAAAGCCCTGTGGAAGGAGCCTTTTTCAACTCCGTGAAATTTGCAGATGGGCTGCAGGGCCTGGCCATCAGCGACCCCATTGATGATCACATTTTTGTGATCTCTACAAAAGATGGCGGACTGAACTGGGAGCGCCTCGCCAACCTTCCCCTGGCAGTGCAAGGTGAAATTAACTTTGCCGCTTCCAATACCTGCATCGAATACCTTCCGGGGGGAGAAATTTTTGTAGCGACCGGGGGAAGCAAATCCCGGATTTTGAACGGTCACCATCATGGAGAAACCTGGGATTTTGTAGAAACACCCGTGATGGACGGGGAATCGGCCGGACTTTTTTCCGTCGCATTCTCCAATCCCACCCATGGAGTAGCTGTGGGAGGAGATTTTAGCCAGCCTGACAGGAAAGGCATTCGAGCCATATACACGAAAGATGGTGGAGAAAGCTGGCAGGCAGCCCTTGCCCAGCCAGCTGAGTATCGATCTTGCGTGGTATCCTTAGGCAAGGATCTATTCTTTGCCATAGGAAAGACCGGCTGTGATTATTCTTCCGATCAGGGGATGCACTGGAATTTCATCGATTTCACGGGCTACTATGCCGCTGATGCCGCAGAAGGAGAAAATATCCTGTATGTGGCCGGAGCAAATGGCAGGGTGGCCAAAGTGAAGGTTCGAAAGAATTGAACAACATGAGCTTTCTCGCTCACGATTTCCTGACTGACAAAATTTATTTATAAAGAGGCCCGTAAGTTTCACAGGCCCGGTAATCGGAGCCTTCCGGGTCCATGCCGAAGGCTGCCCAGGCGCTGGGCCGGAAAATCTGGTTTTCCGGCACATTGTGCATGCACACCGGGATGCGGAGCATGGAAGCCAGGGCCATCAGCTGGGAGCCCAGATGGCCATAGGAGAAGGCGCCGTGGTTGGCGCCCCAGTTGGCCATCACCGAATAGACATCCTTGAAGTTCCCCTCCCCCGTGAGCCTGGGAACAAACCAGGTGGTGGGCCAGGTGGGATTGGTGCGTTCGGTGAGGGTATGATGCACCTCTTCGGGCAATTCAATGGTGTGGCCCTCAGCGATCTGCAATACAGGACCCAGTCCCTTGATGATATTGATCCGGCTCATGGTGATGGGCATCCCACCCCTGGTGTTGAAGGTGGAGGAAAATCCCCCGCCCCGGAAATAGCCTATATCGGCCGCTCCCCAGGTGGTGTGGTCCAGGCAGGCCTGGACCTCATCCTTGGTGATCTCGTACCATGGCTTCATGGCCGGCTTCCCGTCGATCTTTTGTTCTCCGGCGCCATCCAGGGCAGCGGGCCCTCCACCAGGGACCAGTTCGCCCGCACCGTACACCTTGACCTTCATTCGGCCGCCGGACGCTGCCTCAATGGCCGTCGCCACGTTCTCCGGCGCCATCCAGGGCAGAGGGCCCGGAATTGATCAGGTGGATAAAACCATCTTTGGCGTCGCCGGTGAGGGCAAAGCCGGTCACCCGTTTCACGGCCTCCGGACTCCAGTAAGTGCGTACATCGCTGAATACCTGGGCCGCTCCCGTGAGCAGGTGCCCGAAGAGCATGGCCACCCCGTTCAGGCTGTCGTTCTCGGTGGCCAGCATATAAGGCTGTCTGATCCCGTTCCAGTCAAATGAAGAGCACAATACCGCCTCCATAAAGTCCCCGTTGGGAAAGTGGTCGGTCCACTGGCGCTGTCCCTGGAAACCGGCAGCAATGGCATTGTGCCCGTGTGCCTCTTCTCCATAACCCAAATCATTCAATTTGGGATTTCCAACCATCAGGTCGCGCCCAATGAGGGCCATTTTCGCCACAAAGTCCCATTCTTCGGCCTTCTTTTCGGGCGACTTCTGAATCTCGGGGGGATTGTAATCCTTGCCCTCCTTGCAGTTCATTTTGATCCACTCCCTGGCAAGTGTCAATTCTTCCGGATCGAATATGCCCTCTTCGATCCTCCGGGTAAACTCGGACATATCCACGTACTCGCAGCGCATGCCCAGGTAGTCCTCAAAAAAGCCTGCATCCACGATGGATCCTGCAATGCCCATGGATACACTGCCCATGGATAGATACGATTTGCCTTTCATGGTGGCCACTGCCAGTCCGGCCTTCACGAAAGTGAGGATCTTCTCTTTCACATCTCCCGGGATCTCCGTATCGCCGGAGTCCTGAACATCCTTGCCATATATGCCGAAAGCCGGCAAACCCTTCTGGTTATGGCCCGCCAGGGCAGCGGCCAGGTAGACTGCACCCGGACGCTCGGTCCCGTTGAAGCCCCAGATGGCCTTGGGCATTAGAGGATCCATATCGATGGTTTCGCTCCCGTAGCACCAGCAGGGAGTCACGGTCAGGCTTACTCCCACCCCGGCCCTGGAGAACTTGTCAGCCGTAGCTGCGGCTTCAGCGACTCCGCCTATGCAGGTATCTGCAATCACACACTCCACCTTCGATCCGTCGGCATGTCTTAATTCTGATTCTATCAATGCTGCAGCACTTCGGGCCATCTGCATGGTCTGCTCTTCCAGCGATTCCCTCACCCCTTTAAGCCTGCCGTCAATGGTGGGCCTGATGCCCACCTTAGGGGCCTGACCGATCAATCTTTGTGCACTCATGTCAATGATGTTTTAAGGTTATGTATTTCCTGTATCTTTTTTCCAGGCTTTCTGTGATAGAGCCCGGTTTGTATTTCTTCACCGGGCACGATTTTCTCACCACCTGTCTGCCCTCCTCCAGATTACGGATCTTGCCCATGGCAATGCCCTGGATCAGGATGTTCCCCATACTCGCTCCTTCCACCGGACCGGAGATTACTTTTCGTTTACACAGGGTGGCCACCCGCTGGCATAGGTATTCCGACTGGCTTCCCCCGCCCACCAGGTGCAACACCTCAATGGATCTCCCCGAGAGCTTTTCCAGTTGCTCTACATGGAAGCGGAACGAGAAACAGAGACTGTCGTAAGCGCTCCGGAGGTAATCGCTGAAACGGCCGGGAAGGCTTTGTCCGGTCTTTCCAAAATAGGCATCAAAGGCCTCCTTCATGTTGGCAGGGTTGTAGAACAGGGGGTCGTCCGGGTCAATGACCTGCTGGATATCCACTTCCTCACAGACCATCTCCTCCATCTGGGCAAAAGATATTTCTGCCGACAAGTTCTTTTTCAAGCCCTGGAGCAACCACAGTCCCACGATGTTTTTCAGCGAGCGGTAGCTGTTGCCGTATCCCCTTTCATTGGTAATGCCAAGTTGCATGGATTCCTGGCTGATCAGCGGACGCTCCGATTCCACTCCCACGATGCACCAGGTGCCCGCAGAAATAAATGCGAAATCTGGATTCTCCACGGGGAGGGCAGCCACCACGCAGGCCGTGTCGTGCCCGCAGACCGCCACATTTTCGATCCTGAGCTCCCCGGCCTCCGGAAGGTGGACCTGCCCAAGCAAGGTCCCGGGCTCCACCACTTCGCCCAATTTGGATTCTTCCACTCCCAGCCTTTCCAGGATATCCCCATCCCACTGATCTCCATGCACCTTCAGCATTTGGGAGGTGGATGAAATGGTGAGTTCATTGACCTGCTTTCCCGACAACAGGAAATTGATGTAGCACGGCATAAAGAGGATCTTCGAACATCTCTGTAAGGCCTTGCTGCCGCTGATTGCCAGCAATTGAAACAGGGTATTGAATACATAAAAGTTGATGCCCGTGCGTTTGAAGGTTTCAGATGCCGGCATCATGGATCCCCACTTCTCCTGCATCCCTTCCGTTCGTTTGTCGCGGTATGCCACCGGAGTATCCACCAGTTCACCGTGGGCATCGAGCAGCACATAGTCCACCCCCCACGAATCGACCCCGATGCTGGCAGGGGTTTGTTCAGAGGCATCGATGGCCCTGGCAATTCCCACCCTGATTTCCCGGATCATATGCTCCATGTCCCAGGTGTCGCGGCCCTCATGCACCCGGATCTCATTTTCTGGCAGTTAACCGTGTTGGAAGACGGCACCCA
>CBDTYO010000084.1:0-11960 GCA_965364615.1 uncultured Bacteroidia bacterium | reverse complement strand
CTGTGATGGCAAAAATAGGGAAACTCGGCCGTGTGCTGGGGCCCAGGGGACTTATGCCTAATCCCAAAAGTGGTACTGTCACCATGGATATCGGTAAAGCCGTCTCAGATGTGAAGATGGGTAAAATCGATTTCAAAGTAGACAAATACGGTATCGTACATACCTCTATTGGTAAAGTATCCTTTACAGCGGATAAGATCACTGAGAATGCCCGTGAGTTTGTAAACACGATCATCAAGTTGAAACCCTCATCTGCCAAAGGAACCTATATCAGAAGTATCTATCTGTCCAGTACCATGAGTCCCGGAATAAAGATAGATCCTAAAGCTATCGAAGAAAAATAATCGCTAAAGTGTCTCAATACAATGAGAAGAGAAGAAAAGGATGTAATTATTGAGGACCTGGCACAACGGCTGAACGAAACCTAACATTTCTAGCTGACCGAGATTTCCGAGCTGAATGCAGAGGAGACATCAAAGCTGAGAAGGAAATGCTTTGAGAAAGAGATCAGCCTGCTGGTTGTCAAGAATACATTACTCCGAAAAGCAATGGAGAAATCCGAAGGTGATTTTGACGATCTCTACGATGTATTGAAAGATTCCACCTCCATCATGTTCTGTGAGACAGGGAATGTCCCTGCCAAATTGATCAAGGAAATGAGGAAAACCATGGAAAGGCCGCTTGTTAAGGCTGCATTTGTGGAGGAATCGATCTATATCGGGGATGATCAGCTGGATGTTCTCTCCAATATCAAATCAAAAAGCGAGCTGTTGGGCGACCTGCTTTCGCTACTGCAATCACCTGCCATGAGCCTGGTGTCTGCATTGGCCTCGAGCGGATCACAAATGGCTGGCGCTTTACAGACATTATCAGAAAAAGAAAACTAATACATTAAAAATTAATAAAATGGCTGACGTTAAAAAAATTGCTGATCAGTTGGTCGAACTGACCGTCAAAGAAGTAAATGAATTACTCACTGTTCTGAAAGAAGAGCATGGAATTGAGCCTGCTGCTGCGGCAGTGGCTGTTGCTGGTCCTGTTGCCGGAGGCGAAGGTGGTGGTGCTGAAGAGAAGAGTGAGTTTGATGTTATATTGAAAGCTCCCGGTGGAGCCAAGCTGCAGATTGTAAAGCTTGTGAAAGAACTCACCGGACTTGGACTGAAAGAGGCCAAAGCTGTGGTTGATTCCGCCCCTGCACCCGTGAAAGAAGGTGTAAGCAAGGATGAGGCCGAATCTCTCAAAACCCAATTAGAAGAAGCTGGAGCAGAAGTTGAGCTTAAATAAGAGGGCAATCGCACTATCCATTATAGGTTTAGATCCTTGCACGGCAAGGGTCTAAGCCTTTTTGCAGTTAAATGATTCAAACTTAATCCACGGATTAAAAAGCGATGTCAATGCCAAACAAAAATCAAGAACGAATTAGTTTTGCCTCCATAAAGAATCAGCTGGAGTACCCTGATTTTCTGGAGGTTCAACTGAAGTCATTTCAGGATTTCTTTCAATTGGAAACCACTCCCGAGAACCGAAAGGCCGAAGGATTGTACCAGGTTTTCCATGAAAATTTTCCTATTACCGATACCAGAAACAACTTTGTACTGGAGTTCATCGACTATACCGTCGACCCTCCTCGTTATTCCATTGACGAGTGTGTGGAAAGGGGGCTGACCTTCAGTGTTCCCCTGAAGGCCAAGTTGAAACTCTATTGTACAGATCCCGAGCATGAAGATTTTGATACGGTGATCCAGGATGTGTACCTGGGCACGGTCCCTTACATGACCGAAAGGGGCGTATTCATCATCAATGGTGCTGAAAGGGTGGTCGTAAGCCAGCTGCACCGTTCGCCCGGAGTATTCTTCGGACAGAGCGTCCATGCCAATGGCACCAAGCTCTACTCCGCAAGGATCATTCCCTTCAAGGGATCATGGATCGAGTTTGCCACCGACATCAACAATGTGATGTATGCTTACATCGACCGGAAAAAGAAATTGCCTGTTACCACCCTGCTCAGGGCCATCGGTTACGAGAGTGACAAGGATGTACTGGAGATCTTCGGCCTGGCCGACGAGGTAAAGGTCAGCAAGACCGGGCTGAAGAAGCTGGTGGGTCGTACCCTTGCCGCCAGGGTGCTGAAGAGCTGGATCGAAGACTTTGTGGATGAAGATACCGGTGAGGTGGTTTCCATTGAGCGGAACGAAGTGATCATAGACCGGGAAACCGTGCTGGAAAATGAACACATCGATGAGATCCTGGATTCTGGCACCAAGACCATCCTTTTGCACAAGGATGTGCCGAACATCAACGATTTTGCCATCATATACAACACACTTCAGAAGGATCCTTGTAACTCCGAGAAAGAAGCGGTGATGCACATTTACCGGCAGCTGAGGAATGCCGAACCACCGGACGAAACCACTGCCAGGGATGTGATTGACAAGCTGTTTTTCTCTGACAAGCGGTATGACCTGGGTGAAGTGGGCCGGTACAGGCTGAACAAGAAACTGCAGCTCGATACCGATATGGAGAACAGGGTCCTGACCCGCGAAGACATCATCCAGATCATCAAATACCTCATTGAGCTGATCAACTCCAAGACCGACGTGGATGACATCGACCATCTGAGCAACAGAAGGGTACGCACGGTGGGAGAGCAGCTGATGAATCAGTTCAGCGTGGGTCTTGCCCGGATGGCCAGGACCATTCGTGAGCGCATGAATGTGCGAGACAACGAAGTATTTACGCCCACCGACCTGATCAACTCCAAGACTTTGAGCTCGGTGATCAATTCCTTCTTTGGGACCAACCAGCTGAGTCAGTTCATGGACCAGACCAATCCGCTGGCCGAGATGACCCACAAGCGCCGTATGTCGGCCCTGGGACCAGGCGGTCTCTCACGGGAGCGTGCTGGTTTCGAGGTAAGGGACGTACACTATACCCACTATGGAAGGCTCTGTCCCATTGAGACCCCTGAAGGTCCCAACATCGGACTCATATCCTCCCTTTGTGTATTTGCCAGGATCAGCGACCTGGGATTCATCGAGACTCCCTACCGGAAGACAGAGAATGGTAAGGTGGAACTGGCCAAGAAGGGGATTGTCTACCTGAGTGCCGAGGAAGAAGAAGATAAACTGATCGCCCAGGCCAATGCTCCTCTGAATGAGGATGGTACTTTTGTCAATCCCAGGGTGAAGGCCAGGTATGAAGCGGACTATCCGCTGGCAGAAAAGGACGATGTGGTGCTGATGGACGTGGCTCCCAACCAGATCGCTTCCATTGCAGCCTCCCTGATTCCCTTCCTGGAGCACGATGATGCGAACCGGGCATTGATGGGATCGAACATGATGCGTCAGGCGGTACCCCTGATCTACCCCGAGGCTCCCATTGTAGGTACCGGCATTGAAGCCAATGTGGTGCGTGACTCCCGCCTTCAGGTGAGGGCCGAAGAAAACGGAGTGGTGGAATTTGTGGACGCCAACGAGATAGTGGTGCGCTACGAGCATAGCGAAGAAGAACGATTTGTAAGGTTTGACGATGATGTGAAGCGTTACAAGCTTCCCAAATTCAGGAAAACCAACCAGAATACCTGCGTGAGCCTGAATCCCATTGTAAGGAAGGGACAGCGCCTGAAGAAAGGAGATATTCTTACCCAGGGGTATGCCACCCAGCAGGGGGAACTTGCCCTGGGACGAAACCTGATGGTGGCCTTCATGCCCTGGAAAGGCTACAACTTTGAGGATGCCATTGTGGTATCAGAAAGGCTGGTCAGGGAAGATGTATTTACTTCCATCCATGTGGATGAATATCTGCTGGAGGTGCGTGATACCAAGCGCGGACTGGAAGAGCTTACTTCGGATATACCCAATGTGAGCGAGGAGGCCACCAAGAACCTGGATGAGCACGGACTGATCCGGATTGGAGCCGAGGTAACTCCAGGAGATATTCTCATCGGAAAGATCACTCCCAAGGGGGAATCTGATCCTTCACCGGAAGAAAAACTCCTCAGGGCCATTTTCGGGGACAAGGCCGGGGATGTAAAAGATGCTTCTCTGAAAGCCGGTCCCTCACTCTATGGAGTGGTGATCGACAAGAAGCTGTTCTCCAGGACCATGAAAGAACGCAAATCAAGGCCTGCCACCAAGCAGATCCTTGAAAAGATCGACGATACCTACAACAAGGACATTGCAGATCTGAGAGCGAACCTGATCGAGAAATTATTTGAACTGGTGAACGGAAAGACCTCCCAGGGGGTGAAGGATTTTCTGAATGTGGACGTGATTCCCAAGGGAACCAAATTCACCCAGAAACAACTGCAGGAACTTGATTTCCCGAATGTATATCCTCTGAAGTGGACTACAGACAAACATAAGAACGACCTGATCAGGGACCTTCTCCACAACTACATCATCAAATTCAAGGAGATAGACAGTCTGTATAAAAGGAAGAAGCATAGCATCACCAGTGGCGACGAACTGCCCACAGGCATCATCCAGCTCGCCAAGGTGTATGTGGCCAAGAAGCGAAAGATTACCGTGGGTGATAAGATGGCCGGGCGACATGGAAACAAAGGGATTGTGGCCAAGATTGTGCGTTCCGAGGACATGCCTTTCCTGAAAGACGGAACCCCTGTGGACATTGTGTTGAATCCGCTGGGCGTTCCTTCCAGGATGAACCTGGGACAGATCTACGAGACCGTACTGGGCTGGGCCGGACTGAAACTGGACAAGAAGTTTGCCACCCCCATCTTTGACGGCGCCAAGATCGAACAGATCAATGAGCTGACCGACGAGGCAGGCGTTCCCAGGTATGGGAAGACCTTCCTCTACGATGGAGGAACCGGCGAGCGTTTTGATCAGCCCGCTACTGTGGGAGTGATCTACATGCTGAAGCTGGGGCACATGGTGGAGGACAAGATGCACGCAAGGAGCATCGGACCCTATTCACTGATTACGCAGCAGCCTCTGGGAGGAAAGGCCCAGTTCGGGGGACAGCGTTTTGGGGAAATGGAAGTGTGGGCACTGGAAGCCTTTGGTGCTGCCAATATCCTCCAGGAGATCCTGACCGTCAAATCCGATGATGTGATCGGAAGGGCCAAAGCCTATGAAGCCATTGTGAAAGGGGAACCCATGCCGATGCCTGGAATCCCGGAATCATTGAATGTGCTTCTGCACGAACTGCGCGGACTGGGACTCAGCATGAACCTGGTTTAACCTGCTCTTTCTGGCTCCGGCCTGAACAGTAATAGTTTTAGAAACGATTAATACATGATTATATGTCATTCAGGAAAGACACCAAAATAAAAAGCAGCAACTTTACCAAGATCAACATAGGATTGGCCTCCCCTGAAGAAATTCTGGAGCGATCCAGCGGGGAAGTTCTGAAGCCTGAAACCATCAACTACCGGACCTACAAGCCGGAACGCGATGGACTTTTCTGCGAAAGGATCTTCGGGCCGGTGAAGGATTACGAGTGTCATTGTGGCAAATACAAGCGGATCCGTTACAAAGGGATTGTATGTGACCGTTGTGGCGTGGAAGTGACCGAGAAAAAGGTACGACGTGAAAGGATGGGTCATATTTCGCTCGTGGTGCCGGTGGCTCACATCTGGTATTTCCGTTCCCTGCCCAATAAGATCGGATACCTCCTGGGACTGCCTACCAAGAAGCTCGATTCGATCATTTACTACGAACGATACGTAGTGATCAATCCGGGCATCAAGCAGGCCGATGGGGTCAACTACCTTGATTTTCTCACGGAAGATGAATACCTCGATATCCTGGCCAGTCTGCCCAAGGAGAACCAGTTGCTGGAGGATGACCATCCCGACAAGTTCATTGCCGGTATGGGGGCTGAAGGCCTGCACCAGTTGCTGGGACGCCTGGATTTGGATGAACTGTCCTATTCCCTCAGGCACAAGGCCGGTACAGAGACTTCTCAACAAAGGAAAAATGAGGCCCTGAAAAGGCTCCAGGTGGTGGAGGCCTTCCGTGCTTCCAAAAGTGTGAACCGTCCCGAGTGGATGATCGTCAAAGTGGTACCGGTCATTCCCCCGGAACTGCGGCCTCTGGTGCCTCTGGATGGTGGACGTTTTGCCACCTCCGACCTGAATGACCTGTACCGGAGGGTTATCATCCGGAATAACCGTCTGAAAAGACTGATCGAAATCAAAGCTCCGGAAGTCATCCTGCGGAACGAGAAACGCATGCTTCAGGAAGCGGTGGATTCCCTGTTCGATAACTCCAGGAAGGCCAACGCCGTGAAGACCGATGCCAACCGTCCCCTGAAATCCCTTTCAGACAGCCTGAAAGGAAAGCAGGGACGCTTCCGTCAGAACCTGCTTGGTAAACGTGTGGATTACTCAGCACGTTCGGTGATCGTGGTAGGTCCGGAATTGCAATTGCATGAGTGCGGACTTCCCAAGGACATGGCGGCTGAGCTTTACAAGCCATTCATCATCCGCAAGCTGATTGAGCGGGGCATTGTGAAGACCGTGAAATCGGCCAAGAAGATCGTGGATCGCAAAGATCCCGTGGTGTGGGATATCCTGGAAAACGTATTAAAGGGACACCCGGTGCTGTTGAACCGTGCACCCACGCTGCACAGGCTCGGGATCCAGGCCTTCCAGCCCAAACTGATCGAGGGGAAGGCCATCCAGCTCCATCCCCTGGTGTGCACAGCCTTTAACGCCGACTTTGACGGTGACCAGATGGCGGTACATCTTCCCCTGGGAAATGCAGCCGTGCTGGAAGCCCAGATTCTGATGCTGGCCTCCCACAACATCCTGAATCCCGCAAACGGGGCACCCATTGCTGTTCCTTCGCAGGACATGGTGCTGGGCCTGTATTATATCACCAAGGCCAGGCGCAGCGAGAAGGACCATCCCGTGCGTGGCGAAGGCATGACCTTTTACTCCTCTGAGGAGGTAACCATAGCCTATAATGAAAAACGTGCCGATCTGCATGCCGTGATCAAGGTGAGGATTCCCAAGCCCGGAGCCGAGAACGGTGAAACAGAACTGATTGAGACAACGGTGGGACGGGTGCTCTTCAACGAGTTTGTTCCAGAAGAGATCGGTTTCATCAATGAACTGCTGACCAAGAAATCGCTTCGCGACATCATTGGACGTGTGTTGAAAGTCACCGGCACGGCCAAAACTGCCAAGTTCCTGGACGATATCAAGAACCTGGGATATGGCATGGCCTTCAAAGGCGGACTTTCCTTTAACCTGGATGATGTGATCATCCCGTCCGAAAAAGAAACCTACGTGAAGGATGGATATGAGCAGGTGGATGAAGTGATTGGCAGTTACAACCTTGGGGTGATTACCAACAATGAACGGTACAACCAGATCATTGATGTGTGGACGCACACCAATGCCCGACTGACCCAGAACCTGATGAAGCAGCTGAGTTCAGACAAGCAGGGTTTCAATCCCGTTTATATGATGCTTGACTCGGGTGCAAGGGGATCCAAGGAGCAGATCCGTCAGCTTTCCGGCATGCGGGGACTGATGGCCAAGCCACAGAAGTCCGGTTCCACAGGTTCCGAGATCATCGAGAACCCGATCCTCTCCAACTTTAAAGAGGGATTGAGCGTACTGGAGTATTTCATTTCGACCCACGGTGCCCGCAAAGGTTTGGCCGATACAGCGCTGAAAACAGCCGATGCCGGTTACCTGACACGCCGCCTGGTGGATGTTTCTCAGGATGTGATCATCCAGGAACCTGACTGCGGAACCCTCCGTGGGCTGGTGGCTTCTGCCATCAAGAAGAGCGAAGAAGTGGTGGAAACCCTGTATGAAAGGATCCTGGGCCGGACCACGGTACATGATACCTATCACCCGCTTACCGGAGAGCTGATCATTCATTCCGGCGAGGAAGTCACCGAGGAGGTGGCTGCGATCATTGAAGATTCGCCCATCGAAAGCGTGGAGATCCGTTCGGTACTGACCTGCGAATCCAAGAAAGGTGTATGTGCCAAGTGTTACGGACGTAACCTGGCCACCGGAAAGATGGTACAGATGGGAGAAGCCACCGGTGTTATAGCGGCCCAATCCATTGGAGAACCAGGCACACAGCTTACGCTGCGTACTTTCCACGTGGGGGGTACTGCTTCCAACATCACATCGGAATCCAATGTAATATCCAAGTACGATGGGATCGCAGAGATTGAAGAATTGCGTACGGTAACATCCAAAGATCCCGATACGGGCAAAAAAGTGGACATTGTGATCGGTCGTCTGGCCGAACTGCGTGTGGTGGACAAGAATACGGGAATTGCCCTGACCACCCATACCATTCCCTACGGATCCAAGCTCTATACCAAGGATGGGGCCACCGTGAAGAAGGGAGACCTGATTTGCGAGTGGGATCCTTATAATGCCTTAATAATTAGCGAAGTGGCCGGTAAGGTGGGCTTTGATAATGTGATTGAGAACATTACCTTCCGGGAGGAGTCTGATGAACAGACCGGCTTTAAGGAAAAGGTGATCGTGGAGAGCCGCGACCGCACCAAGAACCCGCTGATCAGGATCCTGGACACCAAGGGGGAACTGGTGAAGAACTACAACCTGCCCGTTGGTGCTCACATTGCTGTCAGCGAAGGCGACAAAGTGTCTGCAGGAGAGATCCTGGTGAAGATACCCAGGGCCGTGGGCAAATCAGGTGACATCACCGGTGGTCTGCCCCGGGTCACCGAGCTGTTTGAGGCCAGGAATCCCTCCAACCCGGCAGTGGTTTCTGAGATCGATGGTGAGGTGGAGTTTGGAAAGATCAAGCGGGGGAACCGTGAGATCATCATTACCTCCAAAGCAGGGGAAGTGAAAAAATACCTGGTTCCCTTGTCCAAGCAGATCCTGGTTCAGGAGAATGACTACGTAAGGGCAGGCGTTCCTCTTTCGGACGGAGCCATTACTCCGGCCGACATATTGGCCATCAAAGGCCCCACCAAGGTCCAGGAATACATCGTGAATGAGGTTCAGGAAGTATACCGGATGCAGGGGGTAAAGATCAATGACAAACACTTTGAGATCATTGTACGTCAGATGATGCGCAAGGTGGAGATCGTGGATCCTGGCGATACCAAATTCCTGGAGAAGCAGGTGGTGGACAAGCACGAATTCATGCAGGAGAATGACTGGATCTACGGAAAGAAGGTGGTAGTGGAAGCGGGCGATGCCCAGGACTACAAACCCGGTCAGATCATCACTGCCCGTAAATTGCGGGACGACAATTCCGTTCTCAGGCGCAAGGACCTGAAGCTGATCGAAGCCAGGGATGCAGTTCCTGCTACTTCTTCACAGGTGTTGCAGGGGATTACCAAGGCCGCCCTGCAGACCAACAGTTTCATTTCGGCGGCCTCATTCCAGGAGACCACCAAGGTGCTGAACGAAGCAGCCATATTCGGTAAGACGGATATTCTCGACGGATTGAAGGAGAATGTGATTGTGGGTCACCTGATTCCCGCTGGTACAGGCTCCAGGGTATTTGATAACCTGGTGGTGGGTTCCAAGGAGGAATACGAGCGGCTTACAGCCGGACAGGACGACATGGATCGCCTCTCCGAGGAGCAAGTGTCCGAGATAGAACCTGCAAAAGATTAAGGAAACCAACCAGATGGAAGAGAAAGGCAAAAGCAAGAAAAACCAGATCAACATTGAGTTGAAGGAAGACGTTGCCCAGGGCACCTATTCCAACCTGGCCATCATTACCCACTCATCCTCCGAATTTGTACTGGACTTTGTCCGGGTCATGCCGGGCATTCCCAAGGCCGAAGTGAAATCCAGGGTGATCCTTACCCCGGAGCACGCCAAGCGGCTCTTGCATGCGCTGAAGGACAATGTGAAGAAGTATGAGGGGGTACACGGGGAAATCAAGAACATCGACCCCGGTCAGGGACCGGTGATTCCCATGAACTTCGGAGGACCCACCGGACAGGCATAACTCTTTTTCATTAGCCATAATAAGTAAAAGCCACCACTGCAGACTGCAGGGTGGCTTTTTTCATGGAGTGCCGGTTTCCGGTTACACCGGATAAATGTCTAAAATATATATCTCAGAGAGAGGGCTCCGCCATCGGCCCAAAAACCAGAATAACCCACAAAATTGAAAGCCGGTTTCCAGTCGAGACTCAGATTTAAAGGAACTTCTTCAAAGCTGTATTCAAGACCCAGAATGCCATCGATCCCGACGACCGTATAGCTTGTCCCATAATCTCCCCAATAATTCTTATCATAATTACCATTCCAGAAACCTATATGTCCTCCAAATCCAAAATACCATTTCAATCTTTCCGCATTGAAAGCCTGGTTATGGACCTCATACAGGCCAGTCACTATAAATCCATTCCATCTGGTGGAAAGTATTCCTTCAATGGCTGACTTGGGCTCTATGAAGTGCTTAACTGTCAATCCGTTGGAAAAGCCACCCCTGATTCCGATTCCGGTATTATAATCCTGTGCTTTGCTGATCGAAACCAGACAAAACACCATCCAAACCGCTGCGATAATTTTTTTCATTTGAATAAAGTTTTAGACACTAAGAAAATTTCAGCCAAAGCTAAACTTTTCTTTGATAACATCTTTGCAAAATTCCAGAACAAGTTTATATCATTCGCATATTTGGGACTGGTCATCTCAGACGTAAAACGGGCCTGAAGGGGCTTAGGATTTAATGACGATCTCGGAGGAGAGTTCAATGGCTTCCCGGTAAACGGCACTTACTCCGCAATACTTTTCTTCGGACAGCGAAACTGCTTTCTCGATTTTGTCCAGCGAAAGATTTTCGCCTTCCACTTCGTAGATCACATGCATCTTCAGAAAGCGCCTGGGGTGTTCTTCGCTCAGTTCCCCTTCCACAACGACATTCAGGCTCTTTAACTCGACCCGCATCTTTTTCAGGATGGAAACCACATCCATGGCGGTACAGCCGCCCAGGGCAGCCAGCATCATGGGTTTGGGACGGGGTCCGCGGTCCTGGCCTCCCACCTCAGGTTTGGCATCAATGGTGATTTTGTGACCGTCAATTTCTGTCTCAAAGGCCATGTCTTCGAGCCATCGGGTGCTTACTGTTTCTTTTTCAGTCATTGGTATGTTTTGTTTTTCTGTTAAGATCTTAAGTATTCAGCAGCGCTTAAGGAAGCGATGGTGCCATCTGCCACTGCCGTGGTGACCTGCCGGTATTTCTTGGCAATGCAATCGCCTGCGGCAAATACACCCGGAATATTCGTTTTCAGATCAGCGTCTACCACAATCTCCTTCCGTTCGTTAAGTGGTACAATCCCAACCAGGTCCTCGGTATTGGGTATATAGCCTGCAAAGATAAAAACTCCATCGGTTTTCATGGTGCTGGTATGGCCGGTGGGCAGGTGTTCCATGCTCACCTCCTGCAGTACCTTGTCTCCATGGAAGGATCTGAGTTCTGATTCCATGATGAAGGAGATCTTCGGGTTTTTTTCTGCTTGCTCCACGGCATGTTTGAAGGCTTGAAAATGATCGAACTGGTGCACAATGGTGACTTTGGTGGCATAGGAAGTCAGTGCCACCGCCTCCTCCAGTGCAGAATTTCCGCCACCCACCACAATCACCTCTTTCCCGGTGAAGAACTCGCCATCGCAGGTGGCGCAGTAGGAGATCCCGGTCCCCTTGAAATTCTCCTCCCCCGGTATGTTCAGCGACCGGGGCCTGCCGCCGGGAGTCAGGATCACCGATCTGGACGAGAATTTTCTTCCATCCTCCAGCTCAAAAAGCTTGATCTTTCCTTCCAGATCATAGGATTTGATTTGCAATCCGGATTTGATTTTGCACCCGAATTGCTTGGCCTGCATCTTCATGGTATTGGCCAGCATGTAGCCCTTGGTGGCCTCCACACCCGGGTAATTGGCTATCTCCTCGGTCAGCACCATCGGTGCCCGCGCCCCACGAACGAGCACCGCACCAACCACCAAGTCGGCATCTCTGACCTCACGGG
>CBDTYO010000083.1:0-12096 GCA_965364615.1 uncultured Bacteroidia bacterium | reverse complement strand
GCCCTCGCATTGGAAAGATCTGGCATTTAACTTTTCATTCAGGGGAACGGAATATACGGTATCCGTGGGGCAGGAAAAAATTAAAATTAAGGGACAAAACCCCGATCAGGAAAAGATAAAAGTCCATCTTTGCGGGGAAGAAAGAGAACTGTTGCGGGACCAGGCTTCCGTAAAATCCTTAAAATAGAAAAACGCAGCTTTTATGTTAGGAGATATACTGTTGATCAACGATATGCACAAGGAGGCAGCCCATGCCATCTGTGAATATGTATTAAACGACAGGGCAAACAAGGAGGAGCGGTACCGCTATGTGGTGGGAATATCTGGCGAGTCTGGGTCCGGTAAATCAGAACTGGCCCATGCCCTGGGGAAAGACTTGAAAGACAGGCACGTCCGGGTCAAGGTGATTCATACCGATAACTATTACAGGATTCAGCCCCTTCTCAGGGAAGAATGGCGAAGAAACAAGGGATTTGATCATATCGGGATCGAGGAGTATGATTGGGTGAAGATCAGGAAAACGCTGCGCGATTTCAGGGAGGAACAGGAATGTGTGATCCCCTGCATTGATCTGATTCCCGAACAGGTCGATAAACTGATCACGGACTTCAGCAAAATTGACCTCCTAATCCTGGATGGGTTGTATGCCATCAATGCCGATGACATTGACCTGAAGGTTTTTATCGACCTTACCTATCATGAGACCAAGATCAACCAGATCATCCGGCTGAAGGAGGCCCTGAGTGACTTCCGGCTGAATATCCTTGAGCGCGAGCACCAGGCAGTAATTTCGCTGAAGTCCCAGGCTGATCTGGTGGTGGACAAATCTTACCAGGTGGTGACCATGGAAGAGCATCTGAACGCTGAGTAAATCAGGACATGGGCCTTCCAAAAATATTGTATGTGGATGATGAAGCGATCAACCTGGAGCTGCTTCAGCTTACCTTCATGAACGAATTCACGGTAATCACCGCGGAATCGGCGCTGGAAGGTTTGAAACTGCTTGAACTGCATCCTGATATCCATGTGATCCTGTCCGACCTGAAAATGCCTGTCATGAACGGGCTGGAATTCATAAAAAAGGTCAAGCAAAGCCACCCCGACAAGGTATGCATGCTGCTGACCGGATTCATGGAGTCTGAAATCATGCTGGAGGGCTTTAACCAGGAATTGATATTCAGGTACCTTATGAAACCCTGGAACAAAGAAGAACTGGGCGAAACTATCCAGGAAGCGCTATTGCGCTAGTTTTTCGGAAGCATTACATCAAACACCACACAATCCCCTTCATTGCGTGCTTCGATCCAACCCTGGTGTTCCTTGACGATCATGTAAGAAATGGACATGCCAAGGCCTTTCCCTATACCAGACTCCTTGGAGGTATAGAATGGGTCGAAGATCTTTCCGATCTCATCTTCAGGGATGGCCGGTCCATTGTTGCTGATGGAAATACAGCCAACCTTGGTTTTATTTCTATGGATTTCACCAGCGCTGATATGGATCCTTCGCTGTTTTGTTTCTTCCGCCACCTCGATGGCCTCAATGGCATTCATGAGGATATGGAGTAATACCTGCTGAAGCTGTTCTGCATAACAGTGAATCACAAAGCCAGGGGGAATGTCCCTGGACAGGCTGATGTGGGAGGGCAATTTATTTTCCACGGATAAGATCACGGAAAACAACAATTGTTCCAGGTCATGATCCTGTTTGATGGCCTTGCCGGGATTGGCGAAGAACTTCAGGCTGGCGATGATATCCGATGCACGCATGACCCCCTCCAGGGCCTTCTCCATGATTTTATCCATTTGCTGCCGCAGCTCCTTCTGCCGGGGGCCCAGTGGACCATCCAGTTTCCGGTATTCGCTGTTCAGGGTATTCAGGGCTTGCAGTCCCCCCGATACAAAGTTCAGGGGATTATTGATTTCATGCGCAATCCCCGTGGTCAGGATGCCCAGGGAGGCCATCTTTTCTGACTGGATCAGCTCATTTTGCTGCTGGAGCATGATTTGCTGGTACTTGTCGTTCAGGGCAAAAACCAGCCCAAGGGCTACATTCACAAAAATATAGATAATGACTGGGATCAGGTTATAATAGAAACGGTTCTCTTTTACCAGGGGTATGATTCTTTCACTGCCGTCACTCATTAGCAGGAGATAGTCATCAATGAAAACCGCCCCCAGGAAATAGACCACCAGCACAATGATCAGGGCAGGCCGGTGCCGGGAGGTGTGCAGGATGAAGTGGGGGACCAGGGACAGGGCGATGGGAACATAGGGGAACCAGAAATAGAATTCATCGCTTCTCACTCCGGCCAAGGGTGGAAGGATGATCAGGAGAAAGGGAATCACCACTAGCATGAGCACCCTGGCAAGGGCAATTAGCCTGATGCTGATAAGCCAGACCATGATCAGGGAGATCAGGATGATGGCATGGTACCTGTAGGATACAAGGATCAGTTCCTCTGTTTCGTTGTGGAGAAGGATGAGCACGATGCCGAACAGCAAAATGGAGAAATAGCACAGGTAAAGAAGCGTGACCACTTCCCGGTCCCGGTCAAAGCGGTATCCCAGGGTCAGTCTGTCTAGAAAGTCTTTTTTCATTCTGCTTGCAGGGCATGTATAGTGTAACTATCCCCCGGCTCAATTCGTATACGGATCTCAGGTATGAATGTTTAAATTATGGAAAGATGAAGAAGATAGCAAGCCTTAAGACATTATCAGCCGTGCTCATGGTATCGGCTGTTTTATTTGCTGGCACCTCCTGCGATTCTGAACCCAAGGGAGATCGTCCCGAACTTCCTCCCGCAGAGGTCCTTTTTATGGATTACACCGATTTTGAGGAGGAGCCCGGAATGACCAAGGGAACAGCAGCCACCTATGAAAACTTTCTCCATGCCTATGGAACCATTCTGTTCTGGCACAGTCCTGTCATCACAGTTCATACGGCCCTTCCGGTAGCAGCTTACGCCATTGCACTTGCCCAGGAAGCGGAGTATATGGGTGATAATACCTGGAAGTGGTCTTATGATATTGACTGGTTCGGGACCGACTACATTGTCACGCTGACCGCCTCCAGGATCAACAATGAAGAATTCTCCATGGCGATGGATGTGGCCCTTGCTTCTTTGCCCAACATGGGGGTGCTATGGTTTGACGGTGTGGTCCGCTACGATCATACCATGGCTGCCTGGAGCATTTACAAAGAAGGAACTGTGGCAGTGGTGGATGCGGAAATGCAGAAGGATTTTGAGGCCGGAACCGCCTCACTGAAATATACCTACGTGGAACCCGAAATGGAAGAAACCGGCAGCTACATCCTCTATGCATATGATTCCGGCCTGGATTACGATGCATCGTACACAGTTTCACTGGCTGCCAGCCTCACAGAAATTGAATGGAACACCACCACCAAGGAGGGCCATGTGACAGACGAGGTGAAGTTTGGGGATGCCCAATGGCACTGTTGGGAATCACTGCAGAATGGCCTGATCGACAAGACCTGCGAATAGCCGGACATCGGTTCACGGAAATCACAAGAAAAGGGTGCGGTACGGGCTGCACTCTTTTTTTATCTTCCGAGACGGTAGGAAAGCTTTAACATCACCACATTGGTGGGATGGGCATCCCACATGTCCATAAAGTCGTCTCCAAAACTAAAGTGTCCCCAGGGATCATAACCTGAGCGGGTTTGTGACCAGACCAGGTACAGGAAGGACCCGGGACGGTACTCCCACCGAAAAACCAGGTTCGACAGGAATTCCTTCACGCTGAAATCGGGATTTCCGAATCCATAGTTCAATCCCGATCCGGCTTCTGTGACCTGGTAATCGCCGAGATCAGTGTTATAGCTGATCTCACCTGCAGCATAGGTATGAAACCTGTCGGTGAAGCTTTCAGCATGGGGATCGGTGATGTATTTGAAATCGCTGTAATCGCCCGAGGCGATAAAGGGTTGACCCCAGTACTGAATGGTGAGTTCAGGGGTCAGTATCAGGTCAAGCCGGAGTGACATGCTGAAGGTTTTGCGGTCGATGCTTCCAAATATATACCTGTCGACCGATTCCGGTTGCTGATGCGATACATATTGCAGCTGGCTTTGCTGGACGGAAAACTCGGGGTAGAGGCCCATGCTCAGGTTGCTTATGGGTTTATAACTGAGTTCAAAGTCAATCCCATACCTGGAGGAGGATTGCTCCCTCCCCTTGCTCATAAAACCGTCTACTTCAAAAGAGAGCTTTTTGCGGGAGTTGCTGGCCACGGACAGGGAAGCACTTGAGGTTCCCGGCAGTTTCATGGAGGGCCCTCCCCTGAGGAAGGTATTGCGGATCATGTCCGTATCGGTGTCCCAGTGGAAACTTGCCGACCACAGGTTCATGAATTGGCTGTATCCGCCTACATTGAATCCGCTTAAATGATGAACCCCGCCAAAATCAAAAAGGTTGTACTGATTGACATTAAGACGCGCCCTTCGGATGATTCCAAAGGGTTCATTGAAGCTGTAGCCGGCCCACAGCACCTGCAGGATCTCATCGGTGTTGGTCAGGAATCCCATATCGTTAAGTTCCAGTCCGGGACCATTGAAGGTGGCAAAGCCCCCAAAATTAAAACGGCCACTGGTTTTCGCAAAAGACACATTGGCACCAAAGCCAGATAGCGAGGTGCGTGTAGAGTCAAGTTTGAGGTGGTCTGCATCGGGACGCTGGAAATAATGAACCGGTGAACGCTGGGTTCGCACCAGTGCCTCTTCACTTCCGCTGACCTGGCTTCCATAAGCCGAAACAGAAATGCTATAGCTTCGATCAGCGAAGAATTGTTGAAAATCAATGCCTCCTGAAAGAGCCGAGCGATGCAGAAAATCCAGCTGTTCTTCGTCCGAGAATCGGTTTACGGAAGTGACCATGGCGCCCAGGATGGTATTGCCCTTGTTGAATTCCTTGGAGACCGTGCCGGCAAAATAATTGGTCAGGGGTTCCACGGTTTCGGAACGTTCCTCCCCATTCTTGATGACAGCAGTTTCTTTGGCAGACAGGCTCTCCATGATGCCTACAGACAGTCCGTGTTTGGTCTTCCCCGTGATTTTGGCTGCTCCCAGGATCTTGGTGGCCTGTGGAATGTTGGTATATTCTCCTTCATCCATATCCGGGTAGTGCTGGGGCCTTCTTCCGATGCGCCTGGAATAGAACAGGTTATTGGGGCCATGCATTCCCAGGTTGTAATCGAAAATGTTCTTTCCTTCGATAAAGAAGGGGCGCTTCTCCTCGAAGAAGGTCTCGAAGGCTGTCAGGTTCACCTGGGAAGGGTCTGCTTCCACCTGCCCGAAATCCGGATTCACGGTCAGGTCCAGGGTGAAATTGTTGGCGAACCGGATCTTTGCATCCACTCCCGCATTCAGGTAACGCTTGAAGCCATCTGCTTTATAGGGATTTTCAGGTTCCTTCTCGAACCACTCACTGCCGGCCACCACGTAGGGGGCGATTTCTGCCTGTTTCTTGGGATCAATGTGGCTGAGGCCATCCAGTTCCCCCATCAGATGCACAAATCCGGGAGCTTCCCTGGACATGGGTTGCCAGAAATCGGTCTCACTGTTCCGGAAGATCTCCCGGGCCACCTGAAATCCCCAGATGCCCCCGCTGCTTTTGTCAAAACGCAGCTGGGTAAAGGGGATCTTGACTTCTGCGGTCCAGCCCCGGTCGTCTATCTGGGTCTTCGCCCACCAGATGGCATCCCAGGTGGGATCTTCGCCCCCGCCGTCGTCGGTCATGTAAAAGTCCGCTTTGGATCCTGCAACGCTGATGAAAAATACAAAGCCGGTCTGAAGATCATGGTAACTGTCAAATATAAAGGCCACCATATCTCCATCGATCTCGTCCCTGCGGGTGAGGCGGCTCACGATGCTGTCAGGGGCGGTATCGAATGCACGGATGCCTACGTATATATGGTCCTTATCGTACATAACCTTGAACCGGGTCTCCTGGGTGGGTCTCCTGTCATCGTAGGGTTCATGCATTTGGAAATCGCCTTCCCAGGGGACAGCGTTCCAGGCCTCCTCATTGAGCCAGCCGTCTATCTCCGGAAGGAGCGGTGTTTCCGAAAGGGTATAGGTTTTTTTGGGATAAATGGTATCCTGTTTCGAAAAAGAGGGCACAAAAAAACCACTCAGCACAATTAACATCAATAGTCTTCGCATCGAATCTATGTTAATGGCTCAAGTGGTAGGCCAAAAGTACAAAAATTTCTGCAATATGAAAACGAAATAAAGGGGGGTAAAAAAGATTACCTGGCGGGTATGACGGACATCCCGAGGATGCGGACCTTTTCAACCAGGTATTGGCCTTCATCGGGCAGGGACTGGATAGCCCGGACCACCTCCATGCCACTGATCACCTTTCCAAAGGCTGCGAACCCTTGTCCGTCCGGATTCCTGGCGCCTCCATGGTTTAATGAGGGTTGATCACCCACACAGATGAAAAACTCCGTGGAGGCCGTGCCTGGCTCCATGCGGGCCATGGAGATAACTCCATCGGTGTGCAGGATTCCTGTGACTTCGGTGCTTTCATGAGGAATGGGAGCAATGGTATCCAGCATTTCCTCTTCGAACAGCCCCCCCTGGATCACCTCGATCTTCACCGGGTTCAAGGGCTGGTTGTCCAGGCGGACCACCCTGTAAAAGAAGCTGTTTGTATAGGTCCCCTTTTCCACATGGTCCAGGAAATTAAGGGCCGTTACCGGTGCCTGGCCGGGATAAACCTCCACCACGATCTCACCCATGGAAGTAAGCATCCGGACCTGAACGCCGGGGGAACACCTGGAGGAAAGTGCTCCCGCCAGCAGGATGGTCAGGATCAGAAGAACCTCTCTATACCAGCTTGTGCTTCTGAACAAATTCATGGAGTATGCCTTCCAGATTGGGTTCACCGATCTCCTGCAGGTCATAATACACCCGGGTACTGGGCTTTTTGATATGGATCACACGGTTCAGATCTATGGGAGTGCCGATGATCACAGAATCACAATCTGAATTGTTGATGGTGGTCTCAAGGTCCTTCAGCTGTTCCTGGCCATAACCCATGGCCGGGAGCAGGGTGCCGATCTGGGGATATATTTCAAAGGTTTCTGTCAGTTTTCCCACGGTAAAGGGTCTTGGATCGACCAGTGAACTGGCTCCGAATTTCCGGGCAGCCAAGACTCCGGCTCCCAATTTCATCTCACCATGGGTGAGGGTGGGACCGTCTTCCACCACCAGCACCCTCTTTCCGCGGATGATTTCCGGATGGTCTACCCTGATGGGTGAGGCTGCATCGATCACGATGGCTGAAGGGTTCACTTTTTCAATGCTTTCCCTCACCACCTGGATCCCCTCGGGCGGGGCACTGTCCATTTTATTGATGACCACCACATCGGAAATTCTCAACACCACCTCTCCCGGATAATAACTGAGTTCATGACCCGCACGGTGAGGGTCGGTTACCCCAATGGTGAGGTCAGGTTTATAGAAGGGGAAGTCGTTGTTTCCCCCGTCCCAGAGTATCACATCACAACCCTGTGGATCTTCCTCCGCTTCCCTCAGTATGGCTTCATAATCCACCCCGGCATAGATCACATTCCCCCTGACCACATGGGGCTCATATTCTTCCATTTCTTCGATGGTGCACTTGTGGACTTTCAGGTCCTCCAGGGTGGCGAAACGCTGCACCTTTTGTGCCATCAGGTTGCCATAGGGCATGGGATGCCGGACGGCCACCACCTTCAATCCCTTTTCCATCAGGAGCTCAATCACCCTCCTGGAAGTTTGACTCTTTCCACAACCGGTTCTGACCGCACATACAGAGATCACGGGCTTTTTGCTGGGAATCATGGTATCGGTGGTCCCAAGCAAGGTAAAATTGGCTCCGGCGGCGTTGACCACTGCACTGATGGCCATTACTTTCTGGTAGGGGAGATCGCTGTATGAAAAAACACAGGTCTGCACCTGGAAGTCCCTGATCAAGGTGGGAAGCTGATCTTCAGAGTATATGGGGATTCCCTCAGGATAGAGGGATCCGGCCAGGCCGGCCGGATATTTCCTGCCATCGATGTCAGGAATTTGAGCGGCTGTGAATGCCACTACATTGTATTCTTCATTGTCTCTGAAATAGGTGTTGAAATTGTGAAAATCTCTGCCAGCAGCACCTACAATAAGGATATTCTTTTTGGTCATTTCTTTGTATTTTTTTTCGAAACCTAAATGTAGAGGATTAATTGCATCGCAGAACTGAATATGCTGTAAAATAGTTTAAATCCTCCCGGCCACAGAACAACTTGAGTGTATAAGTGTAATACTAAAGATGGGGTTTTTCGAATAATTTTGCCGAAATTCGAAAATAGATAGTAACGTTTTGAATTTTCTTGCACATACTTACCTTTCAGGGGGCAATGAGCAGATCATTGTGGGCAATTTCATGGGAGATTACGTGAAAGGCAAGAACTATATGCTTTTTCCTGAGCAGGTAAAAAAAGGAATTCTGATCCACCGCGACATAGATACCTTCACCGATATGCATGAGGTGACACGTCGGAGCAAACAAAGGCTGGCTTCCAGGTACCATAAGTACGCCGGTATCATCATCGATATTTTTTACGATCATTTTCTGGCTTCCCTGTGGGACAGTTATTCCACTTTGCCGCTCAACGAATTCGTGAGCCGGACCTATGATTTATTAAAGCGTAACTATAAGGTGTTACCCGATTCCATCAAAAGATGGTTCCCCACCTTTCTCGAAAACAACTGGATGATGGCCTATGCCCAGGTGGAGGGCATTGAGCTGGTGCTGGAAAGAATGTCGGCCAATACCTCGTTACCCAACCATTCTGCTTTTGCCGTGGAGGTCCTGAGAAAACAGTATTCTGTGTTCATGGAAGATTTCCTGGAATTTTTCCCGGAGATCGTGGAATTCCTGGAAGAGAAATATGAGATTGATATCTCGGTGGACAGGGACAATTATCCGGAGAGCTAGGCGGACTGCTTCTCTGATGGCGAGAGCATGTGCCCGGGCAGTTTATTGACTTTCGTCAATTTGTCATATTCCTTCTCATAAAAGAATTCTTTGGCGCCGAATGCCGGCACCAGATCGTTGAGCCACGTGGCCTTCTCATTGTAGGCGGCAAAAAAGGGCTGGCCCACCCAGTCGGGATTGCGACCCTGCAGAAACTCCAGAACAAACACTTTTTCACCCCGGATTTCGCTGATGCCTGCGATCCTTACCTTACCGGGACCGGCCGACATGCTGGGGCCTCTGACGGTGCGGGCAATGCCACTCACCTGCTGAAATGCCTCCCTGTAGATGTGATGGGCCTGCTGAAGATTGACTCCAAAATAGGACTGCGCCCCTGTATTTCTTGCCACAAACATATAATAGGGAACGATGCCCAGGTTCACCTGCTTCCTCCACATGTCTGCCCAGATTTCAGGATCATCGTTGATGTTTCTGAGCAAGGGACCCTGGCTGCGAATTTCGGCGCCGGTATCCCTGATGCTGGAGATGGCCTCCTTCACGGCATCGGTCTCCAGCTCACGCGGATGGTTAAAATGTGCCATGAAGGCCAAATGGAGTCCGCTGTCCTGTACTTTTCTGAATAGTTCCAGCAATTGGTTTGAATCCGGATCGGTCAGGTAGCGGTAAGGCCAGAAAGAAAGCGATTTGGTGCCAATGCGAATGGTCTTTAAATGGGGCAGATCTGCTTCCAGCAGGGCATCGATGTAGCGTGCCAGTACCCCGGCTTTCATCACCATGGGATCCCCCCCCGTGATAAGCACATCCGTGATGGAGGGATTCTCTTTCAGGTAAGCTACCATCAGTGCAGGTTGTTTCATGGCGAATTTCAGTTCATTGATCCCGGTGAACTGGGGCCACCTGAAGCAGAAGGTGCAATAGGCATGGCAGGTCTGTCCCTGGCTGGGGAAAAAGAGCATGGTTTCACGGTACTTGTGCTGTATTCCGGTGAGGACCTTTCCTTCCAGGGAAGGCACATTGTGCTCCATCTGGCCTGCGGGATGGGGATTCAGTTCGTGCCGCAGTTCCGCCACATGCCTTGCCAGGTCTGCCTTACTCACCTGATTTTTCACCAATGTGGAAAGCCTGCTGAATTGTGAAGTACTCAGCATACCCTTTTGAGGAAAATTGAGGATATACAGGGGATCGTTCTGGAAATCGTCCCAGTCGATCAATTCATTGACTACATAATTGTTGGTTTTAAAGGGGAGGGCTTCGGAAACCACATGAATGGCATGGAGCTCCTCTTCGCTGAGGAGCTGATAGGAGGGCAGCAGGTGCAGATTATGTCGGGCGTATGCTTTGTATTTCATAAAGAGATTTCTCGGAATGCGCCAGAGGGGTATCCACCTGGTGGATTGCAAAGGTACGAAAATTCACGCAGAAATCAAAGGAATGCCACGGCCACAGGGCCTGTCAGGACCGCTGAATCTCTTTTAACGGAGCAGTTCCAGCCGGCTGGCATCCAGCCGGAGAAAGATGAACAGAAACATGGTAAAGGCCCAGAGGGATGATCCTCCGTAGCTGAAGAAAGGAAGTGGAATACCAATGACCGGAAGCAATCCAATGGTCATCCCCACATTCACCACAAAATGAATGAAAAGGATGGAAATGAAGCCATAACCAAAGATCCTGCTGAATGAGGATCTCTGTCGTTCGGCCAGTATCAGCATCCTGAGGAGAAGGCCTGCATAAAGAAGAATTACAAAGGTGGAACCCAGGAATCCCCATTCTTCTCCCACCGTACAGAAAATGAAATCGGTGCTTTGTTCCGGGACAAAATGCAGCTTGGTCTGGGTTCCGTTCAGATAGCCTTTCCCGGAAAATCCCCCTGAACCGATGGCAATTTTTGATTGGTTTACGTTGTAGCCCACTCCCTGCGGATCATCTTCCAGTCCGAGCGTTACGTAGATCCTGTGTTGCTGGTGGGGTTTCAGGACATTGTTCATGGCAAAATCCACAGAAACAATGAAGAAAACAGAGATGATCAGTCCGGCCAGGATTTTCAGGCGCAGGTACTCTCTATGCCGGAATGCTTTCACTGCAACCGCCATGGAGGCAGGTACCAATGAAGCCAGTCCGAGCATGAACGGGGAGAATTCTGTGGACAAAAGGTAATTTGCCCCAAAGAGCAAACCAAAAATACCGGCCAGGCCTATCGCACTGAGCATCCCCTTTTTGAAGGATTTTGCTGCAGCCATATAAATGATCAGGCTGGCCACCACCAGAAGCAGCAGGATCAGGGCTTTGTCCAGGAGCAGGGTGGTAAAAAACAGCAGGGCCAGGGCCGCCAGCATCATCATGACAGTGGCCGAAAAGCCTTCCCTGAAAAGCACGAGGATAAATGCGGAGTAGATCAATACAGACCCCAGGTCGGGCTGAAGAATGATCAGCAGGACCGGGGACAGGATGATGGCACCAGCCTGGATCAGTTGCCAGAACTTCTTGAGATTGAAATTGTGAGAGCTCAGCAGGTTGGCCAGGGCCAGGGCTGTAATGGGCTTGGCAAATTCGGAGGGCTGAAGCTGAAATCCCCCGATCACAAACCAGCTTTTGGCTCCGTTAATTTCTCTTCCGAATATGAGCACCCCCAGCAATACCCCCAGCAGCAATATATAGAGCACGTAGGAAAAATAAATGTAAAATTTGGCATCCAGCGTTAGCAAAAGCACGGCCAGAACCAGCGAGGCAGCGATCCAAATCAGCTGTTTGCCAAATCGCTGCGACAGATCAAAAATTCCGGCATCCGCCTCCATGATATTGGCTGAATAAATATTCATCCAGCCAAAAACCATGATCACCAGCCACAGGAGGATGGAGATCCAGTCCAGGTTTGCTATGGTTCTATTCCTCTGTACCATCATCCGCATTGTTTGATTGGGTGCTGTCTGTCGTGACTGATTGAACCGGCGGTTGATTCAGCTGCAGGACCCAATTTTCATACCAGCTTCTCTTCACCTCCCTGTTCAGGTATTTCTCAATCATCAGGCTTGCTATGGGGGCCGCATAGGTGGTGCCGAATCCCTGATTCTCCACATATACAGCAATGGCGATCTTGGGATTATCCT
>CBDTYO010000082.1:0-12183 GCA_965364615.1 uncultured Bacteroidia bacterium | reverse complement strand
GAAAGAGATGAAGGCCAAAACCACCAAGATCGTGGTGAAGGAGATCAGGTTCGGGCCCAACACAGATGAGCATGATTATGATTTTAAACTGAAGCATGCCATGAAATTCCTGGAAGAAGGTGCCAAGCTGAAAGCTTTCGTTTTCTTCAAGGGACGGTCCATTTTGTATAAGGAAAAGGGGGAGATCCTTTTGCTCAGGCTCGCCCAGGATCTGGAAGATGTGGGAAAAGTGGAACAACTGCCCAAGCTGGAAGGCAAGCGCATGACCATGTTCATGGCTCCTAAAGTGAAAAAGAAGTAGTTATTATTTAGATAAATTGTAGGAATAATGCCAAAGATGAAGACAAATTCGGGAGCGAAGAAGCGATTTACGCTCACCGGAACTGGTAAAATCAAAAGAAAGCACGCTTACAAGAGCCATATTCTTACCAAGAAGTCAAAGAAGCGCAAGCGGAACCTGACATATTTTGGGGAAGTCCACAAAGCTGACGAGAAAAATATCAAGCGTCTGCTGGCCATGAAGTAATTGTATCATCTTTTGAAAAACAGGTAACCTAGTTGTAAACCAGGGTGTGGAGCCAGAAAGTGTCAGAACGACCGCCTGCATCCAAAAAATGAGAAAAAATGCCAAGAGCCACCAATTCTGTCGCATCAAGACAGAGAAGAAAGAAGATAATGAAGCGGACCAAGGGTTACTTTGGCCGCAGAAAGAACGTTTGGACGGTTTCCAAGAATGCCTATGAGAAAGGGCTTGAATATGCCTACCGCGATCGCCGCAAGAAAAAAGCCGAATTCAGGGCATTGTGGATCCAGCGCATCAATGCTGCAGTTCGCCAGCACGGTATGTCATATTCAGAATTCATGGGCAAATTAAGCGAATCGGGCATCGAGATCAATCGCAAGGTGCTTGCCGATCTGGCCATGAATGACCCCAAGGCTTTTGAAGCCATTGTGAACAAGGTAAAGTAACTATCACAGACAAAAATACCAGCCGCTTCCCGAAATGGAAGCGGCTTTTTTTGTTTGTGAGTTGGTATGTTAGTAAGTTAGGGTGGTAATAAAACTGCAGAAATGAAGATTGCACTGATCGGATACGGGAAGATGGGAAGGACCATCGAAGCTTTGGGTAAAAAGCAGGGTCACGACTTTACCCTGATCATTGATGAGCACAACCGGGATGATTTACATGCCGGAAACCTGGATGGGATCGACGCAGCCATTGAATTCACCACCCCGGCAGCAGCTCCCGGAAACATCAAAGCCTGCCTCGAGCTTGGAATCCCGGTAGTTTCCGGCACAACAGGCTGGAATGCAGAGTTACCCGAGATTGAAAAGGTCTGCAAGGAGAACCATGGATGCTTTTTTCACGCCAGCAATTTCAGCATCGGGGTCAACATCCTTTTTGCCATGAACCGTCGGCTTGCCAGGATCATGGATCGTTTTCCCGCCTATGCAGTATCCATGGAAGAAGTACACCACATTCATAAGCTGGATGCTCCCAGCGGTACCGCCATATCCCTGGCCGAACAAATACTTGAAGAGAGCCATCGCCTGAGCAGCTGGGAGTTGCAGCAGGGTGATCCTACCCAGGGATCTACCCGGGCAAAGCCGGGTCAGCATAAAAGCGAGGTATTGCCCATCAGGGCCATCAGGGAGGGAGAGGTAAAGGGCAGGCACAGCCTGGTATATGAATCGGAAGTGGATAGCATTTCCCTGATCCACGAGGCAAAGTCCAGGGATGCATTTGCTGCGGGAGCCCTGCTTGCCGCGGAATTTGTGCAGGGAAAGGAAGGAGTCTATGGCATGCAGGATCTTCTTAAATTCTGATCAGCATGGAGAGGCTTACCTGGAGATATTTGGGCTTCGGTCTCTCTGCCCTGATCTGGTCAATGCTTGTCATATGGGTGGAACGCTGGTACCTCCTGCTCCTGGACCTGGTCTTGTTTGACCTGGTAGTGACCCGGAAATTTGACTGGACCCTGCGCAAATTAGGATTGCCCAGACACCTTCAGTCAGGCCTTGAATGGCTTTTTATATTGCTCATTGCACTGGCCACCTCGTTCACCATCAAGGTGTTGTTTGTGGAAACCTATAAGATTCCCACCCCTTCCATGGAAGAAACTTTGCTCGCAGGTGATTTTATTTTTGTCAGCAAACTGGCCTACGGTCCGAGACTGCCAGAAACTCCCCTGGCCATTCCCTTCTACCACAACAAACTTCCCTCGGGAAAGAAATCCTACTCCGAAAAACTGAAAATGCCTCATAAAAGGCTGAAGGGATTCTCCAAGGTGGAAAGAGATGATATCATTGTCTTCAATTTCCCCGCAGGGGATACCATGGTGGTTCAGTACCCCGGACAAAACTACTATTCACTGATCAGGCAATACGGGAGGGAGTATATCAAATCGGAGTTTGATGTCATTACCCATCCGGTCGATAAAAGGGAGAATTACATCAAACGCTGCATTGCTCTGCCCGGTGATACCTTGCAGATTCTCGGGGGACAGGTTCGGGTGAATGGAAAAACCAGGCCAGTGCTGCCCCACCAAAAGTTCAAATACTACGTTACCACCAACGGCAGTCCCTTGCCTGATGCCTTGCTTGATTCGTTAAAAATCCTTAAAACTGAAGTGACTTACAATCCCGCCAATTCGCTGCACGTTTTATATCTGGCAGAGGCTTTTGTGGAAACCCTGAAATCATTTCCCCAGGTGAGAAGCATTAAAAAATACGTTGAACCCACGCTCTCATTTCAGAACCAGGAGATCTTTCCACACAGCCCCCATTACCGGTGGACGGGGGACAATTTTGGCCCCCTGGAAGTACCGGCCAAAGGGGATACCCTGCAGCTGGATATGCTCAATCTCCCAATCTATCAAAGACTTATATCCACCTATGAACACAATGACCTTCACATTGTGGACGGCGAGATTCACATCAACGGGGAGCCTGCAAATAGCTATGTGGTGCAGATGGATTACTTCTTTGTCATGGGCGATAATCGCCACAATTCGGCGGATTCCAGGTACTGGGGTTTTGTTCCTGAGGATCATCTGCTGGGCAAAGCCGTAGCGGTCTGGTTCTCCATTGAACCTGATAAACGGATCATTGGCGGTTTGAGAAAAGAACGTATCTTTAGCTCCATTAAATAATCACACAATGGATTTTCGTAACATACTGAAGCATAAATATTTCAAGTTCGGACTGGCCGTCTTTATCTACATCCTTTTTGTCATCTGGCTCAAGAATTTCTGGTTCCTTCTGGGCATTCCAGTGATCTATGATATTTACGTAAGCAAAAAGGTGAACTGGTCCTTCTGGAAAAGCCGGAAAAAAAAGAACAATGTGGTGGTGGAGTGGCTCGATGCCCTGATATTTGCGGTGGTGGCAGTTTCGCTGATCAACATCTTTCTGTTCCAGAATTATAAGATCCCCACCCCTTCCATGGAAGCAAGCCTGCTGGTGGGCGACCATTTGTATGTAAGCAAAACCGCTTACGGACCCAGAACGCCCAATACCCCGCTGGCCATCCCCTTCCTGCCGAATACCGTGCTGGGAAAGAAATCCTACCTGGAATGGATCCAACGCCCTTATAAAAGGCTCAAAGGCTTCGGCAAGGTCAAGCGCGACGATATCGTGGTATTCAACTTTCCTGCTTCCGATACGGTGGCCCTGGAGAAATCAGACCACAAGATTTACGCCAAGGGCAACTTCGATTATTACGATCTAGTCCGGGATGAAAGTTATCAGTTGATGCAGGCCGACAGGGAACGGAACAACCGAACCCGCCCCTATGCTGTCTACGAGAACTATGTGCGCCAGCAGATCGCTGAAAAATACGATGTGGAAACCAGGCCTGTGGACCGGCGTGATAATTACATCAAACGCTGTGTGGCCACTCCCGGTGAAACCTTCGAGGTGATCGCCAACGATGTCTATGTAAATGGAGAGAAACAAAAGGATTTTGAGGGGATCCAGCGCTGGTACAGTGTAAAAACCAAAGGAACCCCGATCAATCCACGCTCCCTTGAGCCTTTTGGAATTGCCAGGGACGCAGCTGACGTCAGGAACAATCCCAACTATACCTTTCCCACCACCAAAGAAAATGCGGAAAAAATCCGGTCCCTGCCAGGCATCGTCAGTGTGGAACCCGTGGCCCTGTTTACCAAAGGCAGGTATGACCGTGATATATTTCCTCACGACGAACGCTATCCCTGGAACCTGGAGTATTTTGGACCCCTTACAGTTCCTGCCAAAGGCATGAGCGTTGAGATCAATCAGAATACCCTGCCCCTTTACGAAAGGATCATTGAGGCCTATGAAGGAAATGACCTGCAGGTGAAAGGGGACCAGATCTACATCAACGGGGAACCGGCCACCTCCTATACCTTCCAGATGGACTACTATTTTATGATGGGCGACAACAGGCACAACTCGGCCGATTCCCGCTTCTGGGGTTTTGTGCCAGAGGATCATGTGATTGGCAAACCCCGCCTCATCTGGCTTAGTGTGGATAAAGAGTATGGCAAGATCAGGTGGAATCGCATGTTCCGCATTGTAAGAGCAAGCAGGTAAAAATCCTGGGCTTGGTATTCCCGGCACTCTACAACGGACCCATCAATTATTATGCCCGGCTGGTGCGCCAAAAGGAGATCACGCTCGAGCAGCACGACAGCTACTCCAAACAGAGCTACCGGAACAGATGCCTGATCATGGGTCCCAACGGGGTAATCGCCTTGTCGATCCCCGTGATCAAATGGAAGGGCTCAAAAACGCTCCTGAAGGATGTCCGGATCGATTATGATTCACACTGGAACAGGATCCACTGGAAAAGCCTGGTGGCTGCTTATTCCTCCTCCCCTTTTTTCGAATATCTCGCGGATGATCTTTCGCCCTTTTACGGACGCCGGTTTACTTTCCTGATAGATCTGAACCACCGGCTGCTGGAATTCTCCCTGGTCCAGCTGGGAATCGAAATCCCAGTCGCGCGTTCTGATTCATTTGCCCCGATCACCTCCGAACAGGATCCCCGGCACTTTATCCATCCCAAAAAAAACCAGGCGGAGGCAGATCCCGGTTTTAATCCTGAAAAGTATCACCAGGTATTCTCTGACCGCCATGGTTTTCAATCCAATCTGAGCATCCTGGACCTCTTATTCAACCTGGGCCCGGAATCACTCAATTACCTGCAAGGATCGATCAGAACTTAAACCCGAAAGTACCCATCAGGTTGTTGCCATTGACCGAATTGATGGCTACCTCGTTGACGCCTGGTTGATAAGAGTACATCCCCATGACATCGGTCCGGGTGGAATAAGAGTAGCTCACATCCACATAGAACTTATTGCTGCGGAATCCCAGACCCCCTGAATAAATCCAGGTCTCGGCGTTGTTTCTTGTATCCGTGAAAGGGCTCATCAGATGTTGTCCTCCGGCACGCAGATATATGGAATTGATGCGTACCTCTGCTCCCGCCCTCAGATTGTGTGCTGCCTGAAAGCCCCGGCGAATCTCATCGTTCTCATCAAAGAACTTATAATCGTAGGCATCGAGCCGGGCAGTGGAATAGTCCACATACTCATAGCCTGCAGATATGGTGGCTACCTTGAACAGTATCACGGAAGCATTGGCATTGGCCCGGAACGGGGTAGTCAGCCTGTAATTGTATACTCCATTGGGAGAGCTTTTATAGGCATCGGATATCCCGGAGCTGCTGTCCCAGTAGGAGGCCATATCGGTGAACTTTTCTTCCTTGAGCCTGTACCAGGTGGGAAGCTGGAAAGAGGCGCCTATCCGCAACAACTGAACGGGCCTCAGGATCATCCCGAACCGGAAAGTATATCCCCAGCCCCTGGTGGAGTTAAACTCCCTGAACTGAAACTCATCGAAATCAATGACGTGGTTGTCAAAGTCGATTTCGGTGTGGTAAATATCCTCATAGAACCTCACTGCATGGATTCCCAGTGTGGCTCCCATATAGAGAAAATTGCTGAGGTTAAATGCCCCGGAAAGGGAATACTCACCGATATACCCCGACTGAAGCGATTGCCGGTTGAGCTGCTGGCCATAACCGTCCAGCTGCATATCATGCCAGTATTCCTCGGCCACCTCATCATAAGGCATCAGTCCGGTTTCAAAAGCCAGATCTTCATAGAAGGGATCCAGGTCATTGGGATTGGCATTGGCATGCCAGGTAAAATCGTCCAGCAGCGAGCTGTTGTTGTTGATCCCCTGTATGGTGGTGCGGTTATTATAGTTCACCAGGGTGCTGTAGCCCACCGAATAAGCTGCACTTACAATGCCACTGTTCCGGTTGCGCGTAACTGCATTCACCATGCCAATGCTCCCCAGGTTGAATCTTGTCTGGGAATCAGACATGTTTTGTCCCTGTAGGTCAGAGCGGGTATTGACCCAGTAAAAGGAGGGAGAAAAAGAGAACTCGGAAGAACGGTAGAAACCGAGACCTGCCGGGTTGGTCACCACGGCGCTCAGATCGCTTCCCAGTGCTGAAATGGCTCCACCCTGGGCTGCAAACCGGGCGGTCCCGAAGGGATTGTACTGGGAAAATCTCAGGGCCTGCATCTCATTTTGTGCTTCAACACTGACAAAAGCACCCACGAGTAGCAAGGCTATAATGGTTAACTTTCTCATAGCTGTATTGTATTTGGTTCCTGGAAAGCCAGGACCCCGCATGGGATCCCGGCGATTTTCTTTGAAAGTCTAACGTCTTGAACCCCCGCTTGAACTGCGGCTGCCTCCGGAAGAACGGCTGGCTCCCGAGCTCATGGAACGGCTTCCTCCTGAGGAACTGCGACCCACAGAGGAGCTGCTGCGGCTGGGGGAGCTGCTGCCGCTGTAGGAACTGCTGCTGCGGCTGGGAGAGCTGCTGCGGCTGTAGGAACTGCTGCTTCGGGTAGAGCTGCTGGGACGGCTGTACGAGCTGCTGCTTCGGCTTGAAGTGCTCGGACGGCTGTATGAGCTGCTTCGGCTTGGGCTGCTGGGACGCGTGTAAGAAGTACTGCTTCTTTGCTGCGAGTTGCTCGAAGGATTGTAGGTTCCTGCCCTGCTGGGCGTGCGACTGGGCTGGGTGAATGTCCTGCTCTGCGTGCTTGTGCGGCTCTGTACGGCATTTCGGTTGGCATTGGCTGCTGAGCTGGTCCTTGGCTTGCTGTAATTGGGCGTATAGGTCCGGGTCTGATTGCCGTTGCCATTGGGAAGCCTGGTGGCATTCACATTGGGGCTCTGGGTGCTTCTGTTGTTATTAACCACGGCCCGGTTGGTCCTTTGCGCATTGGCAGGAAGGGTCCTGGTGGTCCTTACGGCACTGTTGGAACGCTGGGCAGAGCTGTTGTTGCTCCGGACAGCTGCGGTTTTGGTGGCACTGGTAGTTGCTTCACTGGTGCGGCTTCTGTACCTGGTATCTGCTGCAGTACCTGTTTTGGCACCCCCCACAGTGGTTCTGGAAGGCCTCGAGTACCCGGCATAATGCCTGGTATCCACTCTTCCATAGCGGTAATAGGTTTCGGGATAATATCCCCCATAACCATATATTCCGTTGTAGAAACCGTGGTAATACCCGTGGTTGTATCCGGACCAGTAGGAACCTCCATAGTAAGGATATCCGTAATATCCGCCATATCCCCAGCCGTAGTAGGGATAAGGATCATACCATCCTCCGTACCCGTATCCATAATAGGGATAGTAGCCCCCGTAATAGGGGTAACCGAATGAAAGGCCCATGCCGAAACCATATCCGAATCCCATGCTGAGGCCCCAGTTGAAACGGCTTCCAAAGCCATAACTGGTATAATAGGGATCGTAATAGTCCCAGCCATAATAACTATCCGAGAACCTTCTCAGGTTCGAAGAATAATAATACTCATTGGGATCCGTGTAGTAATTGTAATTATTGACAATGACAGGTGCGCTGGCCTCGCCATACTGAGCCAGGGTATCATACTCCTGATACTGATTCGCGTAGAGCGCTTCACTTCCTTCAGGGGTGTAATTTTCACCCAGCATCTCAGCCTCCCGCTCCAGCCTGTATCGTTCATAATCACTCATGTTTTCGTCGGCGACCATGGGTTCGGCATACACAGGTGTCTGGTTCAAAGCCTGGGTTTCCATCACCTCCTGGGCACTAACGGCAGCGGTCCCGGCCGGGACAATGGCTGTTTGCTGTTGCACTTCGTTTGGATTATAATAGACATCGTCATATTCCGAAGAAGCTGCATACTTTGAGGAACTGCAGGAAGCCAGGACTAAGGCTGTGCTGATTATGGCAAGTGTTAAAGTTTTCATGACGTTTCCTCCCGGTTTATTTGCATCTGGTTGTTTTGCCATTTATAAAACAAAGTTCGTGCCAAAACAACCAAGCCTGGTGGTGAATTTTGCAATATACTAAATTATCAAATATACCGCAGGATTTACCACTGCGGCAAGGATCGGTTCATCTGGTGCACAGAATAGTTGTAGAGGGGAATTCGGCGGGGTGCATAGGTATTTCCCATCCTCGGATTGTCATCCTGGGTATAGATCCAGAGTTCTTCGCTGTCCCAGACCAGGATCTCGTCGCGGGCATCACCGGTGAGTTCGCCGGTCATGTAGTATTTTTCCGGATGACCGTCGGCAGGGAACTTCACAGACAGCCGGCCTTGCCAGTCAAGCAATCCGCCGGACACAGTATCGGCAGAGGTGATAAGGAATTCCTCCCCATCCCCCTTCCAGTTGACGCTGAGACAGCGGCTGATCCCCAGTTCCGGTAGAAATTCATGAATTACAGATCCACTGGCATCCATCACAGTCACCATGCCCGGGGTTCCCCATGCATTGGAGGTGACGATTTCCGGTCCCGGTGATTCCATGTTCAGTTCCGCCACACCCAGGTAGCTCACATGACCCAGGATATTCTGCCTCAACAACTGGCCTCCGAAATCATAATAGAGCAATCCCCAGTCTCCCGCAGCATAGACCAGACACGGGATGCTTATTTCCCCCTCAAGCATTTCACCTATGGAAACCCCGTTACACAGATCACCTATGTATGCCCCCACATCAAAGATCAGCATGCCTTCAGGATCAAACACCGAATAACCCATCATTACTTCGTGCCGGCCATCTCCATTCATGTCATATACCAGGGGATGTGCCCCTGTGGTCGTATGCTGCTCCCAGAGCAATTCGAGTTTTTCATTGAAGGCAAGCAGCACATGCGACCGGTCAGAGAGGATCAGGTTTTTGTCCCTCCCGGTCCCAAGCAAATCTGCAAAGATCAAAGAGTTGATTGCAGGCGAACCCGGCACCCTTTTTCGGCGCATCATGTCGCCGGTCCGGCCTTCCAGGACGTAGATCCAGCCTTCCTGGAAATAGATGACCTCACGCGATCCATCCCCGTCCACGTCATGGATCTGAACGGGAAGTTCCTCACCTTGCGTCAGGTTGCCTGAGTTTTGACGCCCCTTGCTCCAGAGCACCTCACCACTCAAATTCAGGGTGGTGATGCTCCCCACACCCTTCCCCGAACGATCTGGCCTGATGAATACCATTTCCTTGTTTCCATCCCCTGTAAGATCGCCCAATCTTAGATTGTGGTTGGTCCCAAATCCGCCCGTATCAAACCGTTTCCAACGCACCATGGTCGGATGATCGCCCAGATGAAGGTCGGATCTTCTGGCCAGCTGCCTGCTTTTGCGGGCAAGCTTGCGCTGCTCCCCCTTTAACAGCTTCACCTCCACCCTGTGAAATTTTGCCGGAATATCCGAGATCAGGCCAATTCTTCCAGCCCTGATGTCCAGTCCCTCGGCATGCAGGTTGACGGAATCATTCAATATGATGGAGACTTTGTTTCGCCGGACCGATACCGTCGCCTGAAACCGGTCTCCGGGGGTCCACACCAGGGGTCGGAAATCCAGGATTCTTTCAATGGGACGCAGGGGGGTCACAGGTTGCTGAACATGTTTCAGGGTCACCGTATTGCCTTCAATGCCAAAAAAATAAAAATCTGAAGGAGGATGATAGGCAAATACCACCCCGCATTTGTCAAACTTATCCTCCGGCGTAAATTCCACATCGATGGTGTAATCGCTCCATAAGGAATCTCCCGCCACCACCATGGGATGGTATACCAGGCTCAATGGAGTGTTCTTTTCATTCAGATTGGTGAAAGTCTGTGCCAGGTAGTTCTCTCCCCCCTCGTTCCGGATCACCCAGGCCTGATGAAATCCTTCCTGTCTGAGATTTGAAACAACCTTCCACTTGCCAAGGATTCCATAGGCAGCATCGAAAGAAACAGCCGGATCAGCAGTGCCGTAATAAGGCCTTTCACCGGGTTCCAAATCCTGGAATCCGTCCTCAAATACGGTGGTCTGAATTACGTTGCCGGAACAGGAGGTGAATAGTATCAGGGAAACAATCTGCAGGAACCTTGTATGAATAAGGTCTGATATCATTTGAAGCAAAATACTTTTTGTAAATATACACTATATTTACATCTGTAGGAAAAACAGGAATGCGCTTTAGACCAATTCTAATACTTCTTATCCTCTGTCAATCACTTGCTGCACAGAAACCCGTCATCCTTTCTGATTATGTACAGGAAGTGTCCATATCGGATATGCAGTTGTTTTTCATGGATGATCCCCAATGCTCCACACAGCCTCCGGATTTGTTTAAGGGAAACCTGGATCACCGGTTCAGACCGGTTGATTTCAGTGATCCGGATCCTGCATTGCTCAACACCCAGCCGGGCAGCTGCCTCTGGTTCCGCATCCTTTTTGTCAACCATTCGACCCGGCAATTTTCCTTTCACCTGCAAAGAGCAGACTTGGCAGAATTTGATGAGTACAGGCTATACCAGCAATTCAGCAATGGGCAAATCACTACGAGGAGATCGGGAAATAAGCTGAGTCCCCGAAAAAAGGATGTGAATATCAGCGGATCCGATGACCTCCGGATTTTCCTTCCTCCCAGTGACCAGGACACCCTGTATCTGAGGGTTTCCCTGGGCGAGCAATCGGTGGTTTCGGACCTGGTATTTACCATATCCACCCATGAAGGGGTGATTTCGCGCGATCGCTCCAAACGCCTGGTGTTTGGAATTTTTACCGGGATCATGCTGATCATGATCCTCTACCACATTCCCCTGTTTGTAAAGGGGCGTGAAAATTCATACCTGTACTACATTCTTTACATCCTGGCCTTCCTGGTTTTCTTCGTCCACAAGGAAGGCTACATCTATGAGCTTATGCCCAGGCTCATTTCGGCGCCCATCAGCATTTTCCTCCTGGAGATCTTCCTGCTCTTCTACCTGCTGTTCGGACGGGCCTACCTCGATACCCCCAACACCCTCCAGTCGTGGGACACCATTTTCCAGGGGCTGGGAGTGGATGTGGCCTCCTTCATTGAGCTGGGCGGACTGGCCATTATGATTGTCTCGGTCATCGGCTGCCTCTTCCTGGCCGTGGTTCCTGCCATGATTCTCACCAGGGAAAACTACCAGCCCGCCCGCTATTTCCTTTTTGCCAACCTCTTCCTGATCCTGGGTGTGGCCCTCACCTTTGCGCTGGCCGATTATCCGGTGGGCAAGCATAGCCTGGAATTCGGAGTGACCCTACAGATCCTTACCTTCTCCATTGGACTGAGCGAAAGAATCGTGCTCCTGAAAAAAAGCAAAGAAGTGGCTCAGAGACGAATCATAGACCAGCTGAGAGAAAATGCCGCACTGAAGGACAAGGTGAACCGTGAACTGGAAGACAAGGTACAGGAACGCACCTTTGAGATACAGGCTCAGAAGGAGCATATCGAAAAGCAAAACAAGGAGATCAAATACAGTTTCGACTATGCCAAGAAAATCCAAAACACGGTGCTGCCTGGCAACGAGGTGTTCGAAACCCTGTTCGGCGAGCATTTCATTTTCTTCAAACCCAGGGATATTGTGAGCGGCGATTTTTACTGGATCTCCCAGAACGGTCACAGGATCGTGCTCACTGCCGCCGACTGCACCGGTCACGGAGTGCCTGGATCCCTTATGAGCATGCTTGGGATCACCATGTTACATGAAATCGTCAACGAAAAAGGCATCACAGATTCCGACGAAATCCTGAATCAGTTGAGGCTCAGCATTGCACGCACACTGAAACAGGATGGAAAAATCGGGGAGCAGAAAGACGGCATCGATATGGCCCT
>CBDTYO010000081.1:0-12217 GCA_965364615.1 uncultured Bacteroidia bacterium | reverse complement strand
GGCCGGAAGTGCCCGGCGCGCCGAGCAGGGGCTGGCCGGAAGCGAAGGTTTCCGCCCAGGTTGTGTTGCCCATCGCCTGCAGGCCCATGGCAGGACAAACAAAAAATATCGTAGGCCTCCTCACCCTGGCTCAGGTTTTCAGGGCTGTTTTCAAAGGGATTTACCAGGGATTCTCCTGCTGCCAGCCTGTCCTCATCGGTTTTCTCCCAGGCAAAGGGGATCATCTCTCTGGGAACACTGCCTTCCACAGGGCTGCGCATGGTCAGCTGATCCTCAAAATTGGGATTGGGGGTATAGGATTCGTAGGCATTGGAATAGTACATGTCGGGCATGTAGTCCCACCCCGTACTGGACCGGGTTCGGTCGCACGAAGCCAGAGACAGTATTACGATGGCTGTGAATAGGAGTTTTCTCATCATCTCTTTTTACTTTTCAATCACTTCGATGGCACCGCATTCTTTCATCAACGACTCAGCCTTCCCTGCATCGCTTTTCTCCCGATGGATCAGGATCACAAATTTATCGTCTGTGGCCTCTTCATGATAAATCGGCTTTTCAAGGGAGGGCCACAGATTGGCCCGCCAGGAAAAGGTGGCCAGGCTGAGGATGGTGATGCTGAAGATGGTCAGGATAATGGTGATCACCAGAAAAGAAGGAAAGGCATTGCTGGGTTTTCCCCCGTAGTTCAGGGGCCAGTCTATCACTGCCGTATAGATCAGAAAGGCCAGAACCCCCAGAGAGGCAAAGAATCCATAGAACCAGCCCACCACGGTGATCCTCGATTTTCGCCCGTGATTTTCGAGGACTTCATGGATGGGGTACGGGGTAAACACATCCTCGATCTCGATCTCCTGCTCCTTCATCTTCCTGAAGGCCGAAAGCATGGCTTCCTCTTCTTTAAATACGCCAATGGTATATTGCGGCTCCATGTGTTATAATTTTGTCGTTTGACTTTTCATGTTTGCTCAGCTTTTTCCTTCATCACTGGTGGGTGCGTTTTGTTTCGGCTTTCTTTGATGCTTATTCACAGCTTTCACTTCACTGATGGCAATCATCGGTATGTATTTGAAGAAAAGCAGGACTCCGAAAATAAAGATCCCCAGGGTGCCCAGGTACATGGCCACTTCCACAAAGGTGGGTGAGTAAGTGGCCCAGGCCGATGGCAGGTAGTCTTTGGAGAGGGAGGTGACAACGATGTTAAAGCGTTCGAACCACATCCCTATATTGATCAGGATGGAGATAATGAAAACCACCACCAGGTTGCTCCGGATTTTCTTGAACCACATCAGCTGGGGAACGATGGCATTGAAGATAAACATGGCCCAGAACTGTTTGGTAAATTCTCCGGTGATCCTGTTGTGGAAGAAGGTGAAAATCTCATATTCGTTCCCGGAATACCAGGCCGTGAAAATTTCCGTCAGATAGGCAGTTCCCATGATCAGCGATACAAAAACCAGGATTTTCGCCACCTTGTCGAGGTGGGCATCGGTCACGTATTCCTCAAACTTATAGATCTTTCTGAGTATGATCATCAGGGTCATCACCATGGCAAATCCTGAGAAAATGGCCCCCACCACAAAGTAGGGCGGGAAAATGGTGGTGTGCCAGCCCGGTTCCACCGAAACCGCAAAGTCAGTGGATACAATGGAGTGTACAGAAACCACCAGCACAGCAGCGATTCCTCCCAGGATGTAGCTGAGCCCCTCATACCTCTTCCATTCCCCCACGGAGCCCCTCCATCCCATGGCAAAGAAGCCGTAGGCAGCCTTCTTGATCTTCGATTTGGCATTGTCACGAATGGTGGCAAAATCAGGCACCATGCCCAGGTACCAGAAGGAGGCTGAGATAAGCAGGTAAGCTGTAATGGCAATGAAATCCCAGAAAAGCGGCGAATTGTAATTCACCCACAGGGGGCCCCGGGTATTGGGATAGGGCAGAATGAAGAATGCATTCCAGATGCGGCCCATGTGCAGGGCGGGAAATATGGCAGCACATCCCACCGCTACCACGGTCATGGCCTCGGCAGCCCGGTTGATGGAGGATCTCCATTCCTGCCGCAAAATCAGCAGGAAAATGGAAAAGGCAGTTCCGGCGTGTCCGATCCCGATCCACCACACAAAATTGATGATGGCCCATCCCCATCCCACCGTATTATTCACTCCCCAGGTTCCTATCCCCTGTGAAATGGTGACGTAAATGGACCAGAAACCCAACAGCATCATGATGGAACTGATGCCCAGTCCAACAATCCACCAGAATTTGGGCCGCGCATAAAGCGGTGAGGTAATGTCGGCCGTGATCTGGCTGAGCGACTTGTTGCCCAGTATCAGCGGTCCCCTGACTTCCGTATTATACATATATCCTGTTTAGTTTGTTATCCATGTTGTTCATCCCCTGCATGATCACCTGATTCAGAATGAGGATTATCCCCCGGCTCAGGTTCCACATTCCTGACCTTGGTGAGATAACCCACCGAAGGAAGGGTATGGAGTTGTTCCAGCAAGTGGTAGTTGCGCTCTTGTTCCTTCAGTTTGCTCACCTGTGAATCCGGATCGTTCATATTTCCGAAAACCAGGGCTCCCGAGGGGCATGATTGTACACAGGCCGGCTGCACCTCTCCTTCTTTCAGGGGCCTGCCCTCCAGTTTGGCTTCCAGTTTCTTTTCCTGAATGCGTTGCACGCAAAAGGTGCACTTTTCGACCACTCCGCGTTCGCGAACCGTCACATCGGGATTCAGGACCAGGCGGCTCAGCTCGCTGTTCTGGTTGAAATCGAATTCGTCATTGTTGACATACTGGAACCAATTGAACCTCCTAACCCGGTAGGGACAGTTGTTGATGCAATATTTGGTCCCGATACACCTCACATAGGCCACCTGGTTCAGACCCTCGTTGCTGTGCATGGTAGCGGACACCGGACAAACATTCTCACAAGGAGCATTGTCGCAATGCTGACAAATCACTGGCTGGTGGAATACCTTGGGATTATCGGGATGATCACTGAAATAACGGTCGATGCGCATCCAGTGCATGATCCTGCGCTTCCTGACCTCTTCCTTGCCCACCACAGCCACATTGTTTTCTGCGATGCAGGAAACCACACAGTTGTTGCATCCTGTGCATTTGTTTTGATCCACCACCATGCCCCAGTGGTACCCATCGAATTTTGCCTCCGGATAAAGCGTCTGATGATGGGACTCCGCCTCCAGGTGAAAGTGGTTTCCGGCCGAGGGATCGTCACGGAATTCTTTCAGGGTGGTCTCACGCACAATGGGCCTGCCCTCCATGGTATGGTGGGTCTGGGTACGTGCCAGGGGATAGGTCTTCCCGGTGAGCTCAAGCTTGATCCTGTCGTGGGTATACGCCCTGTAACCATCCATCATGGCCGACCATTGAAAGGCATTGATTCCAAGATCATCGCCCACCTTGCCAGCCCGGGTGCGTCCATAACCCAGGGCCAGGCTCATGGTTCCCCGGGCCTGACCGGGCTGGGTGAGGACGGGAATTTCTATCCCATCCAGGCTCACCACCGCCTCATCTTCAAGGCCCAGTCTTTCCGCATCAGCGGGTGCCACACTGAGGTAATTGTCCCAACACACCTTGGAAACCGGGTCCGGCAATTCCTGCAGCCAGGGATTGTTGGCATACCTTCCGTCGTTCAGGGCCACGTTGGCATAGAGGCAAAGGGTAATATCCGCATCCACCGGATTCACTTCCACAGCGGGTGGAGTATATTCCAGGGACTGACCCGGGTCAGGAGTTGCCTCATGGTATCCCGACTGCAGGGTAAGCACCCACCAGTTTTCATCCCCGCTTGCTTCATCGGGTTTGAGATTTTTCTCCCACCATTCCTTGAGCAGATCCTGGTAGGAGCGGTCAGCCCCTGCCCAGTTAAGTAATGAATCCTGAAGGGCCCTGGTGTTGAATAGCGGATGGATGCAGGGTTGCTGCAGGCTGTAGGATCCCGAGACAGGTTCTGCATCGCCCCAGGATTCCAGGAAATGGTGGGTGGGACAGAGTACCTCACAGGCTTCGGCTGTTTCATTCAGTGTGGTACCCAGGTAGGCGGTAAAACCTGCTTTACGGATGGCTTCGAGTCCTCCTGAAAGGCTGTAGGCAGGATTCACATCGGCCATCAACAGGTTGTCGACCTGTCCATCCTCCAATTCCCTGTAAAATTTTGAAAATACTGCATCGTTTCCCTGCTTCATCTGAATGGTCCTCTCCAGATCCAGGGTGGAGCCATAATTGCCCAGCATGAAGTTGATCCCGGCCACCATCTTTTGCACATCCGGATCATTGGATCCGCTCAGCACAAGAGAATTCCCCCTGTGATCCAGCAGATCGGACACCAGCGTATCCACTTCCGATACACCGGGGGTCGCTGAAATACCCGCATATCCTGTGGCCGCAGCCACTTTATTGAAAATGGCGCCCAGCATCCTAGCAGACTCGGCCGGGGTGGCCGGGATGCGCCTATCGGCGTTGGAACCGGTCAGGGAAAGTCCCGGTTCCACCTGCACATGTTTGGACATGTGGGGATGTTCGGCTGTCACTTCACGGGTTTTGGCATAATCCCTGGCAAACTCCACCGGGGCCATCCATGTTCCCAGGAAATCCGCATCAAAAGACAGGATGTAATCCGCCTTGTCAAAATGATAGCCTGGAATAATGGGCTCTCCGAAAACTTCCCGGTGGGCATCCCTGATCCCCGAGCCAGACAGTTCATCATACTGTATCCACTCCGAATTGGGATACGTCTCACGAAATATCCTGATGACTTCCCTTGTGCTGGGGCTGATCACTGTGGGGGTGAGCAATACGGTGCGTCCGCCCTGGCCCAGTCTCTCTTTCATCAGGGAGTCCAGGGATTCCCAATCGGTGGCATTGCCATCCACCCGGGGCGCTTTATATCTGGCATCGTCATATAGATTCAGCACCGAGGCCTGAACCCGGGCACTGGTTCCTCCCCGTGAAACAGGAGATTGTTGATTCCCTTCGATCTTGATGGGCCTTCCGTCGCGCACTTTGACCAGTACACTGCAATATTCTGTGCCATCGAAGAAGGTGGATGCGTAATAATTGGCTTGTCCCGGTACCACCTCTTCGGGTTTGATCAGGTAAGGAATGGCCTTCTGCACCGGTTTTTCACAGGAACTGACCACCGCAGCTGAGGCCACACTGAATCCAAAGAGTTTCAAAAAATCCCGGCGGGATCCGCTGGCATCCACCACCTTGCTGTCAAGCACATCAAGCACAGCATTTTTGTGTTTGCTTTCGGTGCCACGCTCTTCTTCCCGGTTCCTGCCGTTCTTGTACTCTTCAATACTTCTCCACTGTTTTTCCATGGGGTAAACTGGGTTTAATAGTGACACTTGGAGCATTCGGTTCCACCGGTGAGTTCGGCAGTGACCCGGTCAATTTCACCTGATTCCATTTTTTTATGCAGGTCCTTGTACTGCCCGTAAAACTGGTTGTCGAAAAACTGTACTTCCGTATCGCGGTGACAATTGATGCACCAGCCCATGCTCAGATCAGAGACCTGGCTGACCCGGTGCATCTCCTCGATGGCTCCGTGACAGGTGGCACACTCTATTTTACCTGCTGCCACATGCTGGGCATGGCTGAAAAAAGCATGATCCTGAAGGTTGTGGATCCTGATCCATTCAATGGGAATTCCCTGCTCATAGGCTTCCACCACCTTGTTGATCTGATGCCTGCCAGAATTACTTCCTTCCCGCACGATGGAATGGCAATTCCAGCAAACATTCACATCAGGAATCCCTGCCGATTTGGAGTATTGTACCGTGGTATGACAATACTGGCAATCGATCTGGTTTTCGGCAGCATGGACCACATGGGAAAACTTGATGGGCTGGTCGGGCTCATAATTCTCCTGCCTGCCCAATGCTGTCCCTGCCTCATAGAGCAGTTTTGCCTGCCAGCCAACCGCCACTACAAACAGGATCAACAGGATAAAACGCCTTTTTACCTTCTTAAAGAAAAACACATCCAGTACGATCCAGGTAAGCAAGGCTCCCAGCAAAATAAAAAGAAAGATCTTGTTGATTATGGGCTTTTGCTTGGTCAATCCGGTGGTTTCAAATTCGTCCAGAAAGAGTTTGATGTGTTCCACGTCACTTTCATTCAGATCGAAAGTCTCATGCATCACCGACATGGTCTGGCTGGTGGGATTCAGCACCGCATTCTGGAACTCCTCCAGGCTAAGCTGCTTGTATTTGGAGGCTATCTCCCAGGCATTGGGATTCCAGTTAAATGTATCTATCTCCACTGTATTGTGGCAATCGGCACAGGCTTTGGTTTGAAATTTCCCATCAACCAATCCATAAAACAGGCGTTCGCCGCGCATCAGTTGTTCCTTGGTATGATCGCTGTCATGTTCTGTTTCCTCACCCAAAAGCGGAAGGGGAAGGAATACACAAGAAGCCAGTAAGATCAGGGAAAATAACAGGCTTGAGAATTTTCTCATGAATAGGTCGAGGTTAGTTTACTACTAAAGCCAATCGGGTATTAACGCAATTTAAAACCTTAGGCGTAAAATTACAACTCAGGTCTGTTCCGCGGGGACTTTTCAATGAGATTGATGCTATTTTTAAACGGTATAAATAATTTTCCAGTAACTTCAAGCCATGCAATCTCTTTTTTCAGAGTATTTTCTTCCTGTCACCCTTGCCATCATTACCCTGGGAATGGGGCTATCCCTGACCGAACGCGATTTTAAAAATATCTTTTTGCATCCCAAAGCTGTCATCATCGGGCTTTGCTGCCAGATGTTGCTGCTGCCGGTGATTGCCTGGCTCATTGCCCGTTCCATCCACATAGATCCCCTGTTCAAAGTGGGCCTGATGATCATAGCCGCCTGTCCGGGAGGCGCCACATCCAACCTGGTCACCTACCTGCTTCGCGGAAATGTGGCACTATCCATATCCATGACGGCCCTCAACAGCCTGATCACCCTGATCACCATTCCCCTGGTGGTGGGCCTCTCCCTGGATGCCTTTCTGCATGAGGATGCTGCCATCCGGATGAATGTGGGAGAAACCGTGCTCAAAGTTTTCCTGATCACCATCCTGCCCGCTTACGCCGGGACCCGGATCAGAAAACATGCTCCTGTTTTCGCCACCGGGCTGGAAAAACCGCTGCGAATCATCCTTCCATTGCTTTTGCTCTTCGTGTATGGAGGAGTCATTTTCATCGACCAGGGAACCGGTGAGGCCACACGCACAGACTTTATCCGGATCTTTCCCTACGCCCTTATGCTCAATATCCTGGCCATGGGATCAGGATTGCTCATTGCCCGCTTGATGAGGCTCAGGGTCATCAACCAGTTTACCATTTCCATTGAAGTGGGACTTCAGAATTCTGCCCTGGCCATTTTTGTGGCTGCTACCCTGCTGAAAAGCAACGATATGGCACTTGTCCCCGTGGTCTACGGTTCCTTTACCTTCTTTACTACACTATTGTTTGGCTGGTTTGTGAAATCGGTGAAATGGACACCCAGGTTCACCGGTAGAGATATATGAATCCGGCCTTCTCGAAAGGATTTGTCCCGCCCTGTTCTTCAATGACAAAGTAGTAGGTACCTTCTTTCAATTCCTTGCCTTCGATGCTTCTGCCGTCCCAGATGATACTTGGGGACAGCGAGTGGTAGATGCGTGTTCCGGATCTGGTAAACACGGTGAATTCATACACCGTCGTCCCGTCAGTGGTCACCTCAAAATAATCATTGACCTGGTCATTATTGGGTGAGAAAACATTGGGGATCTCAAGAATGGCACCTGCAGAATCGGCAGCCATGGTTTCCAGGGCAATGGTCCGGGACATGGAGACAGTTTCTGCAACAGGGACAGCTTCTGCCTGCTGAGCTGCCAGGTTTGGATTCAGGATCGCAATGAGACAAATAACAACAACAAATCTGGCTAAAATCATATCTTTTCGGTCAGCTTCTGGACCACCCTAAAGTTATTAAAAAATTCTTTGGCGAATACGCGGATCACCGTATAAGTGGGAATCGCCAGAATCATACCGACGATCCCAGCCAGGCTTCCTGCCATCATTATGACAATAAAAATCTCAATGGGATGGGCATATACGCTGGTTCCGAAAATAACCGGCTGGAATACGGTATTGTCGGTAAGCTGGGTGATGATAAATACCAGCAACATGTATCCCATCAAGGGAACCAGCTGGGTAGCCAGATCGAGATCAAGGTTGGAAGCCACTCCGAGAACAATGCCCAGTGCAGCTCCCATCCAGGGACCCAGGTAAGGGATGATGTTCAAAACGGCTGCCAGCAGGCCAATGACCAAACCTTGCCTGAAACCCACTCCCACGATGGTCATTCCTGCGGTCACCAGGGTCAGGATCCCTGTCATCTGCAGCATAATTCCAACGAAATATCTTCTCAGCAGATGTTTGACCGAATCCAGGGCATGTCTGAAAGCCTCCTCCTGCTTCTCCGGAAAAATGGTCACTACATAATTGGTAATCAGGCGTTCCTCCCGCAAAAGGAAAAAAGTGATGAAGGAAATGGCAAATATGGCCCAGGCCACATTGCCCAGGATCGAAGCCAGGGTAGCCAGCAGGTCGGTGATCACATCGATGTTAAGCACTGAAGTGATTTGCCCCTGAAGTTCCTCCCTAAGAGAAAATGGCTCATCACCTCCCAGGTGCATCTTGTCCACCCAGGCCTCCATTCGTTGAATGGGTTCCTCAAACTCCTCGATCACCAGCTGGGTATCGATGTTGGACAGTTCCTGGGCCTCAGCAGCCACCAGGGGAATAAAGATCCGGAAAAACCCGAAAAAGAAGGTCCAGATGACTATCAAGGTTAAAAAGGCCCTGATGGATACGGGAATCTGCCATTTAGCGATCCTGATCTTGCCCAGGACCGTGACCAGTGGGCGTGCGATCAATGAAAGTACCGAGGCAATCAGAATGTAGGCAACGATATTTGAAAAGCGCCAGACCAGCAGTCCAAGCAATATGATGCCGGCGATCACAAGCAGGGAACGGGGTGTAAACCAGTTTTTTGTTGCCATAATCCACCTGTAAATATAGGATTTTTTCGGCTCCACAGAAGGGAAGTTTTAAGGCCCGGATGTTGATAATTTTTCTTTTGTAATCAGGCTGCTTTGGGTACTTTTACCAGCCATTGGAGGGAGGATAATATGAAGCAGTACCTTGATCTACTTGGCCATGTATTGGAACATGGAACGCGCAAAGAGGACCGTACCGGAACCGGCACCATCAGTACCTTCGGCTACCAGATGCGCTTTGACCTGGCAGAGGGTTTTCCCCTTATGACCACCAAAAAGCTTCACCTCAAATCGATCATTCATGAACTGCTCTGGTTCCTGAAAGGGGACACCAACACCAGCTACCTCAATGAACATGGCGTCAGAATCTGGAACGAATGGGCCGATGAGCAGGGGGACCTGGGACACATCTACGGCTATCAGTGGAGAAGCTGGCCTGCCCCTGATGGACGGAGCATAGATCAGGTTTCGCATGTGGTGGATTCGATCAAAAACAGTCCCGATTCCCGCAGGCACATTGTGAGTGCCTGGAATGTTGGTGATCTGGAGCATATGGCCCTTCCACCCTGTCACATTCTGTTTCAGTTTTATGTGGCTGGAGGAAAACTCTCCTGCCAGCTTTACCAGAGAAGCGCAGATATTTTTCTGGGAGTACCTTTCAACATTGCTTCCTATTCGTTTCTCTTGATGATGGTGGCCCAGGTAACAGGACTCAAACCCGGTGAATTCATTCATACCCTGGGCGATGCCCATATTTACCTCAACCACCTCGATCAGGTGAAACTGCAATTGACCCGAGATCCGAGGCCCCTTCCGACGGTCAGGCTAAACCGTGCCATTGACTCGGTGTTCGATTTCGGTTATGAGGACTTTTCAGTGGAAAACTACGACCCGCATCCACACATCAAGGGGGCCATTTCTGTGTGACATGGAAGCGCATATCAGGGACAATATCTCCATCGTAGTGGCCATCGCCGAAAACCGGGCCATTGGCAAGGACAACCGACTGCTTTGGCACATCTCGGAAGATCTGAAACGCTTCAAGAAACTGACCACGGGACACACCCTGATCATGGGCAGAAACACCTTTCTCTCCCTGCCCAACGGTGCCCTCCCCAACAGGAGGCATATTGTGATCACAGACCAGGAGGGGGAAAGTTTTGAGGGGTGCGAAATGGCCGCTTCCATCGAGGAGGCCATCCAGTTGGCGGGAGACAAGGAGGAATGCTTTGTGATCGGCGGGGGTATGGTATATAAGCAATTTTTGCCCTTGGCTGGCAAACTCTACCTGACCCAGGTTCACGAATCCTTTGAAGCAGACACCTTTTTTCCCGAAATTGATTTCAGCCAATGGAGGGCCCTGGCCTCGGAGCACGTGGCATCAGGAGATAAAAACGAGTACGCCCATACCTATACAGAATATGTAAGAAAAGGATCTGCCCTTTTGTAGATCCCCTTCTAATTCACTATTTTACCGTGCAAAACCAAATCTGAAAAAAATGAAAAAGTATTTGCTTACCGCCCTTGTCATCCTCTTTGTACCCCTGTTCCTGCAGGCACAGGCCAACAAAATTGAAGGAACCTGGTACAACGATGACAAAACCTCCACCATCGATATCACCAAGGGAAGCGATGGGAAATACATGGGAAAGATCAGCTGGCTGGACGAACCCAATGAAAATGGCAAGCCCAAGATTGACGATGAAAATCCCGATCCAGAACTGGCCAAACGTCCCATCATGGGACTGGCCATCTTAAATAGCTTCGTTTACGATTCCAATAAGGAACAATGGACGGATGGCTCCATATACGATCCCAAAAACGGCAAAACCTATGACTGCTTTGCCTGGTTCGAGGATGGCGATTTCAATAACCTGTATATCAAAGGATATGTGGCCGGCATCAAGGCCCTTGGCCGCAAAACCACCTGGACCAGGAAAAATTAAGTCACTTACATCTTTTGGCCTGAAAGGTGAGAGAGCCATCGTGGATTGCGATGGCTCTTTTCCTTTTTAGATTGTTAAAGTGCATTAAAAACGTCCGTAAGCGTACACCTCCATCCCGTAAACGTTCACTTTTCTAAATAATATTTTGAACACAATTTTACATATCTATCTCTTAGGGTGCTACTTACAGATTTTGGCATGCAATGTGATATAAATAATCTGAAAACAAATCTTACGTCCTTTTACATTTCACTAACGGGTGATACAGTAAAATTTCTTTTTAGGTTTAAGTGGTTAGTTTAAAAGGGGTCTTGGTCGGCCCCTTTTGCTTTTGGCCCTTTTTAATATTTTTTGAATTCACAATGAGAACATACCTTATTTACCTGGCAGTGGCTGTTGCATTGCTGGGCTGCTCGGAATCCTACGATGGAGAATTGGCTTTGATACATCCTGAGGCAGGTGATGGTTTTGAATACCCCTACTTCCTGTTTATTCCCAATCAGGTCTCACTCGATCAAAAGACATTTGTCATTGTGGAACCCAATAATTCGGGTTTTGCAGATGATGATCTGCAAAAGCATATTGACAAAGCAAAGAATACAGCAAGCAACGATTATTATTTGGGAAATTACCTATCAAAGAACCTGGGCTATCCGCTCGTAGTCCCCATATTTCCAAGAGAGGAATCCCAGTGGAGAATTTATACGCATGCCCTGGACAGGGATGTTATGTTGCAAAAAGGTACTCCCCTTGAAAGGATCGACAAGCAGCTTATTGAAATATTTGCAGATGCCCGGAAAAGACTGACTGAGAAGAACATACAGACAGAAGAAAAATTTCTCCTCACCGGGTTTTCCGCTTCAGGCACCTTTGCAAACAGGTTCACTGTCATGCACCCCGATAAAGTACTTGCCGTGGCTGCCGGAGGGCTCAATGGATTGTTGATGATCCCATCAGACAGTCTTCGAAATGAGCTATTGCTTTACCCCGTTGGCACAGGCGACTTCACAGAAATAACAGGCAGCGAATTCCAGAAACCATTGTTTACGGATACCCCCCAGTTCTACTTCATGGGAGCGCTCGATGACAACGACGCCCTTCCCTACGATGATGCCTTCGATCGCATCGAAAGGGAACAGATATCCAGGCTTTTGGGAGAACAAATGTTGCCAGACAGATGGAATCGTTGCCGACAGGTGTATGATTCGCTGAA
>CBDTYO010000080.1:0-12249 GCA_965364615.1 uncultured Bacteroidia bacterium | reverse complement strand
AATCTCTCTTTACGGCGACCACCTCCGGCAGATCCAGTTCCATATAATTGCCTGAATCAGCTGCAATCCTCCAGAAGCGCGTATCAAAGCCGGCACCCAGGCTGATGACCAGACCATCCGGATGGTCCTTGAGAAAGGTCCTCGCTATGGCATCGTACTTTCTGGCCCGCAGGGCGATGTAACTGGAAAGCGTCACAGGGGGTATGCGTTCCAGGTGCTTCCGCTGTACAGGGGATAATTCCAATGACTGAAACTTATTGATAAGCTCCAGGCTCTGGGGATCACGAATAAGGGGAGGTTCCTTTATGGTCTCCACCGCCCTTGATTTCAAGGTGATCAGGGCCGTTTCTGAAACTGTGGTGAGTGCTGTCTTCATGAATGAATGGCTTTGGTAGTTTTCATGGTCATTATGTCAAGCCAGATCGTACCCGCACCAAGAAGCAACAGCCTTAACTTGCCAAACAGCAGGCGGGCAAGTGCAATGGCCAGGCAGGCGGGAGGTATTTCTCTGATTGCTTTTAACATACCAATTAAAAATCGTGTCGTTGCTTGGTGTAAAGGTACGGCAAAAGATGAGCCAGCACTTATGACCCATGCTTAGGATCTCATAAAATTTGAAGAGCCGATAAAAACTATGGAGATAGACTAAAAATTATGATGCAAGTCGCTCACTTATCCGCCATGAAAGCGGTCAGAAGATCTGAATGACAATCCTGCGATAGCTGGTCAGGGAAGGACTTCCCCGGTCGCTTACTTCGCAGATCAGGTGCAGGTCATGACCTCCTTCTCCATGGGGTACGATGAAGCTCACTTCAGGAGTCACATAATTTTCCAGGATGGGGCACTGGAGATTCGTTCCGGCTTCGGGGTAGGTCCACCAGGTAAAATCCAGCTGGTCGCCATCCATGTCATAGGAATCAAGTGCCGAGAACGTGAGTGTATCTCCCTGGTTTGCCTCGACCCAAAGGATGTCCCTGGTTTCATCGCCCATGACCACCGCCACCGGATTGTGATTGGCCTTTTCATAAGGAAGGACACACCAATCCATGCGTGCCTGAAAATCATTCTGAAAGGCTGGTCGCCAGCGAGAAACGGTGGCCCGTGCATGAATGACCATGTCGGCGAAGTCTTCGTCATCCCTGAAGAAATATCCCCCGTCAGGCTGAAACCTTCCCCCCCAGCCTCCCCAGGCGGGTTGTTCCGGAAATTGCAGCCCATTCTTCAGGAAATAGAACCAGGATGGGGTATCCCCCTCCTTGAGTGCTCCGTGGGGATTGGGAGCGGTCCAGGTTTCCGGCGGATAGAGCTCTCCCAAGGGTCCATGATCCATGCGAACATGCTCATCGACCCATTCCCTGGATGTGAAAGATTCTTCACCGCCCAGGTACATTCCACGGTACACTCCCTCCCGTTTGTCGGTTCCTTCAGGTGCCTTGGCCAGGATATAAAATACCCCGGCAAACTCCTGGCGTATGTAGGCATATAAGCCATCCTGGTCGTTGACATCGTACACCCGGAGCCTGGATAGGAATGTATTGTAGGCTTCGGGGGATCTGCTATGTTTCACTTTCCAGAGCGCCTGTACCAGATCGGTCTGCCCTCCCCAGACAGCCACATGCACCGGCCGGTCCCCGGCCCCGTCCACCACCCGGATGATCCACTCCGATCCTTCCGTATCGTGCCCATCCCCGATGACTCCCAGTCCGCGAGCCGGATTTCCCTTTTTTACCCTGGCCAGCAGGGAATCAGGCTCGGGGTAACCGGGGGCATGTTGGGCCAGCTGTTCAAAGACCTTTTCATAGGCCAGGATATGATCGCGAATCAACTGTTCCTTTACCGTGTCGATGCCCAGCTCTCCCGGTGTTCCGGAGGCGGAGGCGATCAGGCCCCGGATATCAAATTCATTGGAATACATCAGCAAGCGGATCAGGGACTGCTGGTCATCGGGATCTCCCCCAATGTCTGTGGTGACCACCAGGATGGGGCGTTTGTCCGGATCCTCCGGCATCAGGGCTTTCACTTTGGCAAAAGCACCCAGGAGGAGCAGCATCATCATGCCTGTAAGTACTCGGTAATGCATGGCTTTTATATCCTATATTGAATGCAATAAATATAGACTTTTCTTTCATTCAGGGATATGTTCAAAGCGCAGTACTCTATGCTGCCATGGCCAGGTAACGTTATCCGGAGGAGTATAAGCAGCTTGCTTGGCCTTCAAATACCTTCAGACTTTCCCCGGGATGCACTGTTTCACACATTCTGATCCCTTCTCAGCTTGCAGAAAATATAAATAATCAGAAATCCTTAAATTGGGATAGAATATAAAGAGGCCAACCGATGAGATCTCTGTGGATCACAACGATCCTGTTGATAGGGGCAGGGATGGTGCTTGAAGCACAGAACCTGCACATTACCTATTTTACCGAAGCCCGTGGACTTCCCTCAAACCAGGTGAGGCATGTGGTCCAGGATGATTTTGGCTTTGTGTGGATCGCTTGTGATGGAGGTCTTGTCAGGTTTGATGGCTTGAAATTCACCAATTACACCCAGCAGATACCCAGTCAGTATGGGCGATATTTCTGCCAGACAGAAGAAGGCCTGCTGCTCAGTCATGATGCAGGGATCAGCCTGATCAAAGCTGATCTGGATACCGCCCACATCTCGGTCTTTATGGACGCATCCATTGATCCCGGGGAAGAGGCTCTTTACTATCCGGGAAACATATTCCAGCAGCAGAACGGCAATATATGGATCAGTGAGCCCGGGGGCAGGATCACCCTCATCCAGGGGAATGAAATAACCAAGTTATCAGCAGACCCGGAGGACCAGGGCAATCCGGGCATTCATGCTTCTTTTGCAGAGCTTGGAAAGGACCTGATCGCGATCGCATTTTCCAGTGGGGGCCTCTATTTATATGACCCCGTCAACCATAAGCTGGAAAAAATTGCATCTTTTCCCATGGTGAATGATATGAAGTCCAGGGACCATGAACTCTGGATTGCCGGTCCACATATCCAAAGGATTGTGCTTGGAGAGAACGGCGGGCAAATCATTGATAGAGAGACCTACTACACAGATCTGGGTGAGGTAAGCACATTGGCTTTGGATAATCAGGGAAATATTTTTGCGGGGATCAAGGACCAGGGACTCTATTACCTGGAAAGGCGGGATGACCGGGAACCAAAATTTGTAAAGATCTTCAGCAGCAATGATCCACACAGGGTCGATGAACTTCCATTTAAAAACATCCATAACATCATTCATGAGTCAGACGACAGGCTCTGGATTTGTTCTTCTGAAGGTCTTGGCATTCTTCAGAGGCGCTTTTTTGAAAGCATTGGCTCCATACCCAATGCCAACACCACGTCCATATGTATGATGGATGATGGAAAAGTATACGCCAATTTCGGGGACATTTATGTCCTGGAGGCAACAGACATGGGATTTTCCGGATCTTCCCTTCCTTCATTTTCCAGTGAACCTGTCACAGCACTCACTGCTGCCGGCACAAATCTCTGGGCAGCTACGAGCACCGGCAACATCATACAATTGGACCCATCTGGCCGGCAACTGAGCTTTGTCGATCTCACGCCCCGGGGTGAAGGCATATACTTTCTGAACTACGACAGCCAGAAGCGATTGTGGGTCTGCCAGGCCCCTGAAGAGAACCCATTGGTGGGAATCGCTTGCATCCTTCCCAATGGAACCCTGAAAGAATACAGTTACAGTGAAGGATTGGAGAGCAGGCTGTTGTGCCTCAGGGAAACCGCACAGGGACGCATATATGCTTCCGGGATTGGGGAAGGCACTTACCTCTACAGGTACCTGCCCGAAGAAGATGCTTTCCTGAACCTGAGCCTTCCTTTTGATTTCAGCGTCAGTCCAAATTTCGAGGTACACGATCTGACCCTGGATAAGGAGGGTGTGATCTGGTTGGCATCGACGAATGGCTTGCTCAGGTATGACATGGATCGGATAAGGCGGGTGGATTTGGGCCAGGAATTTACCGATATTGAAGTACGGGCAGTCATGGACATGCCCGACGGCAGCATATGGGTATCAACGGATACAGAAGGAATGATCCGGCACAAGGACGGCGAAACTGTGGTGGTCAAAGAAGAAAGCGGTCTGCCCTCTAAGGTAATGACCTATCGATGCCTGGCAAAGGATCAAAAAAACAGGCTATGGGTGGGAACAGCAGAAGGGCTTGTATATTCTCTGGATCCCAACCCGGCACCTTTGAGAACCGGAAAACCCCTTTTGATCTCAGCCCAGGTAGATGGGACACGGGTGCCAACGGAGGAAATAAGTCTGTTCAAGGGTCAGGAACTGACCCTCCAATTTGTCTTACCCTCCTTTCATGGCTTCAGGACATTCTATCAGCACCGATCCCAAAGCGGAGCGTGGACGGATCCTTCAGTGACCCGTCAATTATCCGTCAGCGACCTTGAATCTGGCAATCATATCCTGGAGCTGAGAGCAAGAAATGAGGGCGGATACTTGTGGAGTGATCCTGAAGCCCTTGAGATCACTGTTCGCGAATACTGGTACCGGAACCAACTATTTATCTGGACCCTGGCAATATGTATGCTGGTTATGTTCCTTGGACTGTTTTATTATCAACGAAGAAAACAAGGAGCGTATATTCATAAACTGACCGAGGGTCTTCAGCTGGAAAAGAAAGCGGTGGAGCAACGAGAGGCCGATCTGCAGGAAGTGAAAAAAGAGATCTACCTCGATCAAAGGCAACTCAGATCGCATGCCTTGAGCATGGAAATACTTCACAGGTTGATCTCAAAAATTACCCCGGGAATGAAATGGGAGTCTATCCTGGAGATCATATCCATTGATATGCTGAAATTACCGGGTGTGGTGGCCTTTGAATTCGGAATACGCGAAGGAAAGTTCCTTGAATTTGAAGGATATTCCGAAAAGATCCGGAACTACACCAGTGAAAGAATAGTGTACAATCCGGAAGTGAATCTGTCTTCCTATTGCATCGATAACGCAAAACCATTTATGTTCAATCATATAGAAGATCAGGCCCTCAGGTTGCTGCCCAGGTGGGACCACCGGCTCGACCAGTATAAATCTTCCATCAGTGTCCCCTTTATCATGGAATCCAAACAGGCCATTTTTTCGGTGTATTCCGAAAAGGCCAACCTCTTTGATATCTACGCCCAGAAAGCCATGGCTGTTTTTGCCGCTTATATCGAACAGATCACCTGAAATATGAAGAAGCAACTGCTCATATGCTTATTGGGACTGATTGGTTTGATGGGATTCGGTCAGGAAACAACCCTCAAAGTGGGGGTAAAGGTGGAACCTCCTTTTGTCATCAAGGAATCAGGAGGAACCTATTCCGGCTTAAGCGTAGACCTCTGGAAAAGTATTGCCAGTGAGGCCGGTATGAGCTATGAGATCATTGAATACAAAGATCACCTGGGGCTGATCCGGGCCCTGGACTTTATGGAGATTGACCTGACAGTCAATCCCATCCACGTGAATGAAATCAGGATGAAGATGTTTGATGTGACCCAGCCCTTTTACGTTTCTTACATCGGGGTGGCCACCACCGATGTCAAGAAAACCCAGGTTGGCACTTTCCTGCGAAATTTCTTTTCCTTTCAGTTTTTCCGGATCGTGGCCCTGCTGATTCTGATCATGTTCATTTTTGGAACCATTCTCTGGATGGTGGAACGCGATAATAATCCCCGTCAGTTTCGTCCCGGACTCATCGGATTATTTGACGGATTGTGGTGGTCTGCAGTCACCATGACCACGGTAGGCTATGGAGATAAAGCGCCTAAAACAAGGCTTGGCCGCATCATAGCCATAGTCTGGATGCTGACAGCCATTGTTACCATATCGGCATTTACCGCATCCATTGCCTCCACGTTGACCGTCCAATCCCTGGGCCGTAATATTGAGGACCTTGAAGATATGCGAAATGCAGAAAATATTGGGAGTGTCCATGCTTCAAGCAGCGAAGAATTCCTGAAAAACAATGACATCAGGATTCAATCATTGTATGCCGACATAGAGGAGGCATTGCATGCACTTTCGACCCGTCACATTGAGGTACTGGTCTATGACAAAACTGTGCTGGACTATTCCATCAGCCGGCTTCAGCTGTCCAACAAGGTTAGCCTTTTGCAGGTATCCTTCAATCAGCAATACCGGAGTTTTTTCCTGCCCAGAAACAGTCCCCATTTAAGCTGGATCAATCCACTGCTCGTTCGCAAGATCAACCAGGCCTCATGGCCCGAACTGCTCAAAAAATATAACCTGCATGTGGAATGATCCAGTCGTTTTGAATAGCTTTATGAAGAACCATGGTAAGATGCAAAATGAATTTGATACGAATATTTTTAGGAGTGCTTATTTTGACCGGAGGGACAATGCTTATGGGGCAGGATTTGGAGAAACACCAATGGAACTCACGCCTGGTGCTTATCCAAACCAGCGAGCTGGAATCGGATAATTACCAACGCCAGATGTCGGTCTTGCGGGAAGAGGAGGCAGGCCTGATAGAAAGGAAACTGCTTGTATACACTTTCTGGAAGGATAAATACCGGGTAGGATTGGGAGATACTGAATGGAAAACGGCTGACAAGGGATTCAGTGAATGGACAAATCCTGATTCAGGTTTCGAAATCCTCCTGATAGGACTTGACGGCGGTGTGAAACTGAGGCAAGACGAGGTAATTGATACAGAATCTTTGTTTGCCCGCATTGATGCCATGCCCATGAGAAGGCAGGAACTTAACAACAAATAACAAGTCGTGTCCTTGATTCAGAGCAGAAACTAGTGCAAGGGAATGGCCTTCTCCCCGGCCTCAACCCTGATATCCAAATGGTTTTCCCTGGGTGGCATCGGACAGGCTGCGAATTGGGTGATGGCACAGGGGGGATTATAGGCCTTGTTGAAATCCAACAGGATCCGCCCGCTGGAATCCGGAGCCACATACATGAACCTTCCTCCTCCATAGGTGTCGATCCCTGAGGTTTCGTCAGAAAGGATAATGAAATATTGATCCCCGGAGGTAAAGGGAAGCAGGGCCAACTTCTTTCCCTTCAACCTGAAGTGAAGTTCCCCAGGACATTCATAATCCTGGGTATAATCCTGAAAGGGCGTAGCTACCGTCATGGTTTTCGGTTCCTCAAAGGGAACAAGTTTTGCTTCCACAAGATATGCTGGATCAATGGGATAAGAAGGTATTTGATCCAGGGCCTCAATGGACGGATTTCTGTAGTCCCTGAGCCTTATAGCCAGGCTTCGATGCCGCTTCATGATATACCAGGCAAGGTCTCCTTGGGTGATGTACGATGGCGAGGCCGAACTGTCATAACTCAGGTCAAGCTCATCCACCAACTCATTCTTAAAGAACATTTCCACCCCGTCGTTCACTGAAAGATGCACCGACTCCCCCTTGACCGACAATGAGCCGATAAATGCCGGGGCTTTGGAAGGAAAAACAATGTCATTGGAAGAGTCCGATCCAAAGGCATGGATCCCTTCCTCCAACCAGTAGATGCCCGCCAGGTTCAGCCAACCGTCCTTACCCTTCAAGTTCTCAAGCCGCTCTTTTTGCCATTGTTCAACCATGGCTACATAAGAGGCTGGATCAGGCACAAGCTTCGCGGAGTGATCACATGCCGTAAAAACGAAAACACTTAATACCAGAATCAATAGTTTGCTGAATGCTTTCATGTTTGTATATGATTTGGCAGTAAAAATAAAGGTTATTGAATAATTAATTTTCTAACTTGCCGGCTTCATAGATTATCTCCTTTGCCAGTGATGTTGCTTAATCCAGTGCCAAAAAGTGATGCCTGCTTCCCCGGCCGCCATCCCCTTCGTTTGGGATTTTGGTGGAAGGCTTTGATGTATGTGATGTCCATGGTCCTGCTCACTGCATGTGTGGAGCGATATCGTCCAGACGACCTGTATCTGAAAGCAGGCCAATTGGTGATCAATGCACATATTACCGATGAACCCGGAATCCAGATCATCGAAGTATCCCGTTCCGCCCATCCGGAGCAACCCAGTTTTAATGCCGAATTGAATTGTATTGTGCTCTTGCTCAGGGAGGACGGGGAAAGCCGTCAGTTCTTCTCCGTTGATCAACCAGGATTGTATTCCGCGGATCTTGATGCGGACTTTCTGCGTATCGGGATGCAGTTCCATGTACAGGTAGTCACCCAGGACGGGAACGAGTACCATTCTGATTTTGATATGATCAGACCTGTTCCCCCCATAGATTCCATTTATTATAAGGTAGAGAGCATGCGCTTTACCGGTGAGGATAATCCCGCAGAGGGTATCCGCTTTTACGTCGATTTCACCTTCGACGATGAGGCTTATGAATACATCCGCTGGGAGCTGACCGAAACCTACGAGTTTCACAATCCCGACATGGACGCTTACGTTTATCCCAACCGCTGGTCAATGCGTCCCCTGGAGGGGATTGAAAATTCCAGGATTTGTTACATTACCCATAAGCTTCCGGCCACCCACAGTCTTTCCACCAAGACCATAGATTTTGGGTCTTTTAGTAAATCCTTCGACTTCGTTCCCAACGATCAGATGGAACAAAAACTGCTTTTCAAATATAGTTTGTTGGTAAGGCAGCATTCCATGGGTCCCGAGGGGTTTCATTATTGGAATGAAATAGGAATGAACCTTCAGGGTCAAGGCACCATGTTTGACAGGCAACCGGCCCTGCTGAAATCAAATTTCTGTAATATTACCAATGAAGGCGAAAAGGTCCTGGGTTTTTTCACCATGTCCGGAGTCCAGGAAATTAGAGGAATTGCCGAGGACATTCCCGGACTGGACCATAGCCCCAATCCCTATTATTGCCTTCCTGTAGATTCAGGGCCCGGATCCAGCGCACCCACCAACTATCCTGCCTACTTTGCACGTGCCTCCTATGACGGTGTTACGGTATATGCCGAGGTCAACCACCACTGTGTGGACTGCAGGGAATATAAGAACAGCACTGCCGAGAAACCGGATTTCTGGTAGCCCTTTTTCTCTTAATTATAGTTCTCCTTGAATATCTCTATCAGCCTTTCGGGCGGAATCACCTTATCGGGATAATTGTTCATCTCCACAAGAACCTTGTTGGTAGCGGCTGGATTCAGACCAATACGCAGACCGATATCTCTCAAAAAATCAAGTTCCGTATCGCTGCTTTCCTGGTCGATATTCATCAGCAACACTAGGCGGTGAAACTGCAGTATCCGTTCAAATTCAGACACGGGAGGTGTAAATTCGATATAGCTCTCGAACAGGGAATCGAATTCTTCCTTGCCTACATCGAGTGATTGGGCGATGGTCAGCAGAAATTGATATTCTTGTTCGCGCAAATGATGGTCGCATCGAGCAAGCTTTATAAGCTCTGTAAGCAGACTCAGTTTTTCTTTCATTGAACGGGGGTTGAGATGCCTTTCGAATATAGTGCTTTTGCTGCAGAAATGTTAGCTGGCATCTTTGATCAGCTCATTCAATATGCCTTTAATTTCATGGGTGTCCGGACCCGGCGCATTGGATTGATATATATTTCCCGCGGCATCAATGAGGATATAATGGGGTATACCACCCATCATGTAATTCTTGCGAAGTTCGGAGCTTTCAGTATGGATATGCATACCCTCAGTAGGATGTTCTGAAAGGTATTTCTTCCATTGCTCCAGATCATCATCAATGGAGACGTACAGGAATTTCACCAGAGATTGGTCCTTAAATTCCTCCTGCAGGGCATGCATTTTTGGTATTTTCTTTATGCAGGGGGAACACCAGGTGGCCCATACGTCGATGTAAATAACCTGACCCCTCCATTGTTCGGTCGAAAAACCCTGTCCATAGGGATCCATGCCGGTAATGACGGGCGCGGGTTCTCCAGGCGCCAGAGAAGACATGTTATTAAATGCTTCATTTACAGAATTCCTGAAATCTGATTTGGGGTACTTATTCTGCCATTTGGCATACGTTTCTTCAATGGCTGGGCTGGTCAGATTTTCTCCAAAGTAGGAAAGCAGCATCCTAGATAAATAGTAGTCTTTTGCAAATTCCGGAATTTCCATGGAATCAATGGCTTTACTTAGTATTTCGGGAAAAACATTCGCCATGGAATCGTGATACGAAGCACCGGAAGCTCTCCAGGTCGGTTCACTTACATACAGATCATAGCTGAAATACAGAACCATGCCATAGGCTATTGAGAAGGAGGAATACAGCTTTTCATCATAGGGAATATCAATCCAGTACTTAGCCTCTTTTAAGCGCTTGCTCAAGGCATAGTTCAATATGTAGGCATTGGACTGTTGTTTGCTTTCCATCACCAGCAGAGATTCAATTTCAGGATCTATGCCTTGGGTGGACAACCAGTTATTCAAAGTATCTATTGCCGCATTCAATGCCTCAATTCTGTTCCAGAACTCAGTACCATCCAATTGAAAGAAATTTTTACCATTCAGTCTGTCGTACTTCTGGATGATCTGATTCTTAGCGAGCAGATATTGATTAGGTGCTGAACCCTTACCGCTGATAGTCAATCTATTTACAAGATCTTCAGACTCTCCTTTGATCAATAACCTAGCACCATGGGTATGCAGGAAGGAGTGGTAAGAGTCCCCCATCTGTATGCTCACGAAGGACCGATCAGGGTATGCCAATTCTATGGCTCCAGAACCAGAAGCATCGAGCACCAACTCCTGGGTATTGAATCTGCGAAACGTCAAAGGTTCAATCTGGTAAAATTGGATGGTATCATTGCCATATCCTTCCATGGCGAATGATAGGGTGGCTGTGTTGGTTTTCAAAGGCTCCTGGCAAGCCGAAAGCAATAGAATATAAAGGATTGCTGCCGCAATCAAGACCCGGTCTATAATCAGCAAGGGCAAATTACTATGGGGTTTCATGACACAGCGCTCAGCTTGGGATGGGTTCAAAGTAGAGAATAATACTGTTAACTTATCCTAAGGAACTATAAAAGAAAATAAAAGCCTGACTGTGCCAATCACTATGCTTTCGGGAAGGATTGCTGACGTGGCACAGTTGGCTACACTTTGGCGAAAAGGATGATGTAATTGTGTCCAAACTTTACCGAACACTTCGGACAATAGGCATAGTGCACATAATAGTCCTTGGCCTTTTTCCCATTCTCTGAAAGATGCTTATCCATTTTCCTGATGTACTTCGGGATCGCATCGTAGGGTCCGTCAAATACACTTGCTTCAAAGGTTCCGGAAAGGGTGGTATTATGGGCTCCTTCCACTTTTTTGCTCACGGCATAATAAATCTCTGATCTGAATGAGGACGAATCATGAAACAGCAGCAAAGCATCTGCAATATCGGGGATGTTTGCGTTTGCTTTTTCGGCCAGAGCCCCCATTTTTTTGGTCTTCTGGTCTATCATGGTAACCAGCGGCATATGAAAAAAGGTTGGGATAGATTCGGTGATAAAAAGTTTCTTATCCCAGGTAAATGATTTCTTGTCCCATTTTTCCACGTCAAATTCCGGACAACAGGTTTGGTTTTGTGCGTTCATGACTTTTCAGAATGATGATCATGTAGTTATATTCGATTAAGATAACGAAATATCACTGAGTTAAATTTACTACATTTATGGGTAGGCACCGTCAGCCTGCATGATAAGTCTGAAATAAGCTTTGAACCATGGATGTTGAAATTCTGTCCCGGATCCAGTTCGCATTTACCATTGCCTTTCATTATATCTACCCGCCGCTTTCCATTGGATTGGGACTGGTGATGGTGGTGATGGAGTTTCTCTACCTGCGAACGGGAGATAAAATGTATGAAACCCTGGCCCGGTTCTGGACCCGGATATTCGCCCTTACTTTTGGCATTGGAGTGGCTACGGGAATCGTGATGGAGTTTGAATTTGGCACCAATTGGGCCCGGTATTCACGGTATGTGGGCGATGTCTTCGGAAGCGCCCTGGCAGCAGAGGGAATTTTTGCCTTTGCGCTTGAAAGCGGTTTCCTGGGTGTATTGTTGTTCGGCTGGAACCGGGTGAAGCCCAGGGTACATTTCATAGCAACCATAGGGGTGTTTCTGGGATCCATGTTCTCAGCCGTCTGGATCGTGGTGGCCAACAGCTGGCAGCAAACCCCTGCCGGCTATCATATCGTGGGAGAAGGACTCCAGGCACGGGCCGAAATCACCGATTTCTGGGCCATGGTCTTTAATCCCTCCTCTATGGAAAGGTTGATTCATGT
>CBDTYO010000079.1:0-12324 GCA_965364615.1 uncultured Bacteroidia bacterium | reverse complement strand
GCTTAATTGCCCGGATTTGAGGCCATCAGCGAGAAGGCTGCAGGAAAAACCTGCAACGAGATGATCCTGAACACGGGAAAAAACGGGATATCAGCCATGATGGTGATTGGCGATCTGCCCCCGCATCCCGGACTTGGTAAATTGGATTTTCTGATACAGTGCAACATGTTTAAGACTGAAATGTCGGAATTCGCGGATGTATTATTGCCCGTTCCGGATTTCCTTGAATCCAGGGGGCATGTCCTCTCACTGGATGGCAAACTGAAAAGGGTGAACAAGGCAGCCCTGCCGCCCGGGAAGGTGCTAGGCATAGCCGGCATTGTGGCGGGACTGGCCAAAGCCATGGGGGTAGATGGATTCAGTCAGAATCCGGCCGAAATCTTCAGGGAAATTAAGCCCTTGCTCGAGACCCGGAGCAAGAAAGTCAGTCCCCTGCAAGTCGAACCCAAAACTCGAAAGAAACTCCTGAGGGAACCAGATAAAACCGACGGGTTCCCGGTAAGCCTGGTACTCCGCTACAACCATTTCAGATATCGTGGCATGGAATTAAGCAGGCTCATACCCGACCTTGGATCCATTGCCGGAAACGGAGATCTGGGATTGTCCGACTCCATGATGGTGAAACTGAATGTGAAAGCTGGGGATCGGGTCAGGATCATTTCAGAACACGGGGAGATGGATTCGGTGGTCAGTTCCATGAGCGGCCAGAACTGCCAGACTGCCTGCCTGCTGCCTGAGCACCGGGATCCTCCCGGGATCCTGGATGGGGTATATCCTGAAAACCTTGCCGTACAGGTAATGATTAAGAAAACATAGATGAACCTGAATGCAGATACTTGAAAGATCAGAAATAGCGCCCAATGTTCATGCCTGCAAGGTATTGGCTGCGGACATTGCCGCCAAAACCCGGCCAGGTCAGTTCATCATTGTGATTCCTGATGAATTCAGCGAGAGGACTCCCATCACGATTTCGGACTGGGATGTGGAGGAGGGGACCATTTCTTTCATTTTCCTGGATATTGGTTCGAGCACCAACAGCCTGGCTCAAATGAATGCAGGGGATGAGATCTATTCCCTGACCGGTCCGCTGGGACAGGCCTTTGAAATAAAGAAATATGGCAAGGTGGCATTGGTAGGGGGATGCTATGGGATCGGGGGGATTTACCCCGCAGCCAGGGCCCTGAGGGAATCGGGCAACCAGGTGATTTGCTATTCAGAAGCCCGAAGCAGTTTCCTTCTTTACTGGAATGAAAAACTTGAGCAAGTCTCCAACCAGGTCAGGTATGCCACGGCTGACGGATCACTGGGATTCAAAGGACATGCCCACGACGAGCTGGAGCAGGATCTGAAGAATGGGGCCGGATATGATATGGTCTTTGCGGTGGGCTGTACCTTCATGATGTACCGGATTTCCCAGGTGACCAGACCCTTCGGGGTAAAGACCATGGTAAGCATGAATCCCATCATGATCGATGGAACGGGGATGTGCGGAGCCTGCCGGATTGAAGTGGGGGGTACCACCAAGTTTGCCTGTGTGGACGGACCCCATTTCGACGGACATGAGGTGGACTGGGATGTGATCCTGTCAAGAAGAAAAGCCTACCTGGAAGAGGAAATCATTTCAGGAGAAAGACACGACCATGGCAAAAGTTAGTCCAAACAAAACCCCCATGCGGGAACAGCCCGCCAGGGAACGCGTCAGGAATTATGACGAAGTCCCCTTCGGATATTCCCCGGAGGAAGCCATGTTGGAAGCCAGTCGCTGCCTTATGTGCAAAAAGCCCAAATGCGTGGAGGGATGCCCGGTGGAAATTGATATCCCCGGGTTCATCCACGGCATTGCCCAGGAAAAATTCAGGGAGGGCATAAACAGGCTCAAAGAGAAGAACATTCTTCCTGCCATCTGCGGAAGGGTTTGTCCCCAGGAAGAGCAGTGTGAAAAAAAGTGTATCCTGGGGATTAAAAATGAGCCTGTGGCCATTGGCCGGCTGGAAAGGTTTCTGGCTGACTGGGAAGCGCAGCAGGGAGACCCTGAATTGCCTCCCAGCCCAAAATCCACAGGGAAAAAGATTGTGATAGTGGGGGCTGGACCGGCAGGGATTACTGCAGCAGCCGACCTGGTCCGTTTGGGTCACAAGGTAGACATGTTTGAAGCCCTTCATGAGCCGGGAGGGGTGCTGGTGTATGGCATCCCGGAGTTTCGGCTGCCAAAATCCATCGTATTCAGGGAAATTGGTTTCCTGGAGAAACTGGGTGTAAAACTCTATACCGACCATGTGATCGGGATGATCAAGAGCATCGATGAGCTGCTGGATGAATATGATGCCGTTTTCCTGGGAACAGGGGCCGGACTGCCCTGGTTCCTGAATGTGCCGGGGGAAAACCTGAACGGGGTATATTCGGCCAACGAATACCTGACCAGGGCCAACCTGATGAAGGCCTACCTCTTCCCTCAGTATAAAACTCCCATTGTAAAAGGAAAAAGAGTGGCGACGGTTGGGGGAGGCAATGTAGCCATGGATTGTGCCCGCACTGCCCTGCGGCTGGGAGCCGAAAAATCGATCATTATTTATCGTCGTTCCAGGGAGGAGATGCCAGCCCGGAACGAGGAGATTCATCACGCCGAGGAAGAAGGAGTCATATTCCAATTGCTTTCCAATCCGGCTGCATTTTATGGGAACAGCCAGGGCTGGCTGAAGGAGGTGGATTGCATTCAGATGGAACTGGGAGAACCAGACGATTCAGGAAGAAGGCGTCCTGTTCCCATTCCGGATGCCAACTTCCGGGTGCCCGTCGATGTGGCCGTGATTGCCATTGGCAACAGTCCCAATCCACTGATTCCCAATACCACGCCGGACATCGAGACCGGCAGGTGGGGCAACATTGTCACCGACCCCGAAACCGGGAAAACCTCCAAAGAAGGAGTATTTGCGGGGGGGGATGTGGCCACCGGCGCAGCCACCGTGATCCTGGCCATGGGAGCAGGTAAAATAGCCGCCCGCGGAATTCACGAGTACGTCATGAATCATACCTGAGAATTGCTCCCTACCACTCCATGCTCTGTTCCAGGCGAATGTCATTCAGGTCTTCCCGGCTAATTCCATGCCAGGTACATCCCTTTTTCGAACAGACATAGAAATCCACCAGCCTGCTGGTGGCCCCCACCACCAGGTGGATCACCCGGTTTCCGCATTTCTCACAACTTTCCTCCTTGTTGACCAGAGGCTCGTTGCAATGAAAACAGCTGATGTCTGACATGATCATCTCTTCAGGAATCCTGATGGTTGTCCTGGAGGTAAATATATTCAGGTAAGGGCTGAGCATCAGGAAACCTTCCTTGTCTCCCCGGCCCACCTTCAGCTTAATGGATGCTTCCTCAATCAGGGATTTCCTGCAGTGGGGACAATAGGCCTGAAGAAAGGTGCCGGTACGAATAATCCTGTTACGCAACTCGTCCTCGCTCACAGGGCCCTCCTGTCTGGGGATGGTGGACATATCCTCCACATAGGGCCGCCCCAGGTGACCTGCCTCCACATACAACCTTTTCAGGGCAAAGGAAAAGTCCACGAATTTCACAAAATGGTTCTTGCATCCCATGCGTGAGCGAATGCTGATATCGCCACCCACTTCAAGGCTCCGAGGGATCATGGGGGCTTCGCAGACTTCGCAATCCGCATTTCCTTTGATTTCTGATTTGCAGTGCGGGCATGAGAGTTTCAGAATCTTCTTTTTCGGCGTCTCGATGGTACTTATAAAGTTGTAACTCTCCCAAACGGAACTCAGGTAGATCACCCCTTTCTTCTTACCGACTTCGATGTTCAGCCTGACGCTGGGACAGTTGTCCACCGGACGATCCTTATCCATCAGGGAATGTCCGCATACGGGACACTTTACCTTCAATGAAATCAGGTTGGGCAGTTCGTCCATGAAGGAAATGTATTGGTTTACAGTAAATGTAAGGAATAATGGAATGCGTGTAAACCCCAGGACAATTTTATCAGGTAGATTTGTACAGGAAAGGGACTACCTGGCAAAATCCAGGATCTCACCGATGGACTTGAATTCACCGATCAGGGTCAGCACCTCCCTCACCCTGCCCTTGATATAGCGATCCATGGATGCAGCAGCCTTGCGGCCGTCCCCCATGGCCAGGATCACCGTGGCACCTCCCCTGACGATATCACCTCCGGCAAACACCTCTGGTACAGAGGTCTGCATCTTATCCTTATCCACATTGATGGTACCCCAGGAGGAGACATCCAGTTCTTTCATGCTCTGGGGAATCAGCGGGTTGGGTGAAACACCCACACTTACCACCACTGTATCAACGTCAATGATGTACTCCGATCCCTCCACCGGAATGGGTCTTCTTCGGCCTGAGGCATCCGGCTCTCCCAGTTCCATTTTCTGGACCTTCATGCTTTTTACCCTTCCCTGCTCATCTGCATGATATTCCACCGGATTATGGAGGTTCAGAAACTCAATGCCTTCTTCCTTGGCATGCTTGATCTCCTCTACCCTTGCCGGCATTTCTTCAATGGACCGGCGATAGATGATCATGGCCCTTTCGGCACCCAGCCTCTTGGCGGTCCTTACCGAATCCATGGCCGTGTTCCCGCCGCCGATCACGGCCACATTTTTTCCGCTGATCACCGGAGTATCGTATTGGGGATCAGCTGCCTTCATGAGATTGATCCGGGTCAGATATTCATTGGATGAATAAATTCCGATGTAGTTTTCCCCGGGAATATGCATGAAATTGGGCAATCCAGCTCCACTGCCCACCATGAAGGCAATATATCCTTCTTTTTTCAGGTCCTCAATGGAAGCGGTCTTCCCCACTATGAAATTCTTCACAAATTTCACCCCCATTTTTTCCAGGTTATCGATCTCCACATCCACTATATTGTTGGGCAATCTGAATTCCGGGATCCCATATTTCAACACTCCCCCGATTTCATGGAGGGCTTCAAACACCGTAACATCATAGCCCATCTTGGCCATATCGCCGGCAAAGGCCAGGCCGGCAGGACCCGATCCAATGGAGGCCACCTTGATCCCGTTCCTGGTGGTAATCTTTGGAACAGATATCTTCCCGCTGTTGCGTTCATAATCGGCTGCAAAGCGCTCCAGGTTACCGATGGCCACCGGGGCTTTGTCCAGTTTCTGCGCATAGAAACAGACCTGCTCACACTGCACCTCCTGGGGGCAGACACGGCCACACACAGCAGGCAGGGCATTGGTTTCCTTCAGCACCCTGGCTGCATCCAGGAATTCACCTGCTTCGATCTTCTTAATGAACTTGGGAATGTTGATCCCCACGGGACATCCTGTAATGCAGGTGGGCTTGACGCAATCCAGACAACGGCTGGCTTCTAAAAGGGCCTGTTCCTCGGTCAATCCCTCATTCACTTCGACAAAGTTCCCGTTTCTAATTTGGGCCTCCTGTTCCGGCATGTGGATGCGCTCCAGCTGGGTACGCTCCTTGTTTTTCATTTTTGACCGGAGTTCAATCCGCCATTCCGCTTCCCGCTCCTTCTTCAGGAATTCCAGTAATCCTTCATTCATGCTTTCCGGTATTTATTCAGAAACGATTCATATGCTTCGGTTTCAGATGGTTTGTAAGAATCCAGTCTGAGAAGCATCTCATCAAAATCCACTTCAAAGGCATCAAACTCGGGACCATCCACACAAACAAATTTTGTTTTGCCTCCCACACTGACCCTGCAGGCGCCGCACATCCCGGTGCCATCGACCATCAGGGTGTTGAGACTGGCTACTGTTGGGATATCGTATTTCCTGGTAAGAAGGGTACAGTACTTCATCATGACAGCCGGGCCCACGGTCACCGAAAGATCGACCTTCTCCCGTTTGATCACCTCCTCCATGCCATGGGTCACCAGTCCTTTTTTTCCGTAGGATCCATCATCGGTCATGATCACCACCTCGTCGGAATGATTGCGCATCTGCTCCTCCAGGATGATCAGTTCCTTCTTCCTGGCAGCCAGTATGGTAATTACTTTGTTGCCGGCATTTTTATAAGCCTCCACAATGGGGAGCAAGGGGGCCACTCCTACTCCGCCCCCGCAGGCAAGTACAGTGCCTACCTTTTCAATATGGGTTGGCTCTCCCAGGGGACCCACCACATCGGTAATATATTCGCCTTCTTCCAGGTTACATAGCTTGATCGAGGTTACACCCACTTTCTGGACGATCAGAGTGATGGTCCCCTTCTCCACATCCGCTTCTGCAATGGTCAGCGGAATCCGCTCTCCTTTTGCACCCACTCGTACAATCACAAAATGGCCCGCTTTCCGGCTTTTTGCGATATGGGGAGCTTCCACCACCAGTTTGACCACTGCTGTGGAGAAGTATTCCTTTTCGATTATCCTGTTCATCAGATGATTTTTACGCGCAACATCGCTTTTTTTAAATCCTCTAAAGGCTTGAGTATGTTTTAAAGCTTGCAAAACTAAGTGAAAAAATACTGAAAAAATATGTTGATAATCAGTAAGGCCTTATTAAGAATTGTTAAAAACAATTGGCTGCGCAGAGGGGTCCAAGAGTCCCGTAAAATCCATAACTTGTCCTGATGAAAGCTATGGTTTTGGCATCGCTCTCCAATCTTTCTGAAGAATCAGAGCCGCTGGTGTACACTGCCCTACCCACTCCTGTCCCGGACTCCAGGGACCTGCTTCTGAAGGTATCCGCCTGCGGAGTGTGTCATACGGAACTGGATGAAATCGAGGGAAGGACACCTCCCCCCCATTTCCCGGTGATCCCGGGACATCAGGTAGTCGGCAGGATTTCCTCCCTGGGGAGCCAGGTCACTGAATTCAAGGTGGGTGACCGGGTGGGGGTGGCATGGATCTTTTCCTCCTGTGGTACCTGTGCATACTGCCTGGAAGGAAATGAGAACCTTTGTTCCCAATTCAGGGCCACAGGCCGTGATGTAAACGGGGGGTATGCGGAATATATGGTGGTGCCTTCAGCCTCTGCTTTTCTTATCCCCGATCAATTCAGCGATGCCGAAGCAGCACCCTTGCTATGCGCAGGCGCCATCGGGTATCGTTCCCTCAAACTGGCAGGAATTGAAGATGGCCAGAGCCTGGGGCTTACCGGGTTTGGCGCTTCTGCCCACCTGGTACTGAAAATGGCCAAATTCCGCTATCCACGAACCGGGGTCTACGTTTTTGCCCGCAGTGAAAGGGAGCAGGCATTTGCCCTTGAACTGGGTGCAGCCTGGGCCGGAGGGACTGAAGACTCTCCCGGAAAGCTGCTGGATGCTGTGATCGATACCACCCCCGTGTGGAAACCCGTGCTGGAAGCCATGTTAAAGCTCAAACCAGGAGGCAGGCTGATCATCAATGCGATCCGGAAAGAGGATGTGGATAAGGACTACCTGCTCGGCCTGGATTATGCCAGACACCTTTGGATGGAAAAGGAGATCAAAAGCGTGGCCAATGTGGCAAAAAGCGATGTGAAAGAATTCCTTGACCTGGCAGCGGCGATCCCCATCAAACCTGAATACCAGGAATACGAACTGCAAGATGCCAACGTGGCACTCATGGAGCTGAAGAACCGGAAGATCCGGGGAGCCAAGGTGCTGAGGATCTAACATATTTTTGTATTTTCACGGTCCAATGGCTGTATGTAACAATCTCAAAAAAAACATGAAAGAATTTGATAACATCATTGATATCCTGGACTTTGCCATCAAGGAAGAACAGAGGGCGGCTGATCTTTATGCCGGACTGGCAAGCAGGAGCAGGAACAAAGAGATCCAGCAGGTGTTCGAACAATTTTCCAAGGAGGAACTGGGTCACAAAAAGAAACTTGAATCCATCAAAGATGGAGGTGCCATGGTCCGGTCAGACCAGAAAGTCCAGGACCTGAAAATTGGTGACTACCTCCTGGATGTGGATACGGAAAGGGACGATCTCAGCTATCAGGAAACGCTGATTGTGGCCATGAAAGAGGAAAAGGCCGCCTTCAGGCTTTATTCGGATCTTGCCAGCCGCACCGACGATCCCTCCCTCAGGGAGACCTTTCTGATGCTTGCCCAGGAAGAGGCAAAGCATAAACTGAGATTTGAAATAGAATATGACGACTATGTCCTGACCGAGAACTAATCCCTTACCACGTCAAACGAAAGCACCATGGATCTGCAAACTACCTACCTGGGATTGACATTGAAGAATCCGATTATTGCTGGGAGCAGCGGACTGACCGGAAATATGGACAGCCTCAAAAGGCTGGAAGAGAATGGGGCGGCAGCAGTGGTTCTGAAATCTATTTTCGAGGAGGAGATCCTGCTGGATGTAACACAACAGATCAAAGAGGCTGAAAAGGACCCGATGATCTATTCGGGGCTGTCTGAAACCCTCGATTACATCGACCTCCACATCCGGGAGGACAACCTGGGAAAGTACCTGCAACTGATCAGGGATGCCAAAAAGGAACTGGGCATTCCTGTCATCGGCAGCATCAATTGCATTTCCCATGAGGACTGGACCCATTTCGGGAAAAAAATGGAGGAGGCCGGTGCAGATGCCCTGGAGCTGAATATCTTCCTCAACCCGGCCGATTTTTCCAACAAAGAGTTTGAGAAGGCCTATTTCCGGATCATTGAAAAGGTACTGGGTAGTGTGGAAATTCCGGTGGCCATCAAGGTGAGCAAATACTTTACCCGCATGGGGCTCTCCCTGAAAGCCCTTTCTGAAACTGGAATTTCAGCCATGGTGCTGTTTAACAGGTTCTATGCTCCCGACATAGACATCGACAAGATGGCCCTTACCTCAGCCAAATTGTTTTCTACCCGGGAGGAGCAGCATGAAACCCTTCGATGGATAGCCATTATGTCTGAAAGGGTCGACTGCAGCCTTGCCGCCTCCACCGGCATTCACAAGGGAGAAGATGCGATCAAAATGTTGCTGGCAGGGGCCAGTGCGGTGCAGTTGGCGTCCACTTTGTACCTGAACGGTCCTGAACAGATACAAAAGATCCTGAAAAAGATGCAGGCATGGATGTCCGGGAAAGGATTCGGGTCACTCGATCAATTCAGGGGAAAGGTGGCCGAAGGATATGGAAAGGATCCCTCGGCCTTTGAGCGGATGCAGTTCATGAAACATTTCAGTGAAATCGGGTAAATAGCCCATATTCAGGAACAATTCGGATGCCTGATTGTTACTTTTAAAATCCGGACAAGTTGTAAAATGGACGACTTATCGTTTTTACAAAATCTCGACACTGAAGCGGTCGAGGCCTTATATCAAAAATACAGGGAAGATCCCGATTCTGTTGACCCCAGCTGGCATCATTTTTTCCAGGGTTTTGATCTCGCCAGACGCGATTTCAGTCACCCCGAATCTGAATCCCTCACCTTCGATGAAGAATTTAAGGTCATCAACCTGATCAATGGCTACCGGAAACGGGGGCACCTTTTTACAGAAACCAATCCTGTACGCACCCGCAGGAAGTATTTTCCCACACTCGATCTGGAGAACTATGGCCTTTCGGACGCCAACCTGGAAACTGCATTCCATGCCGGGAGGGAGATTGGCTTGGGCAAAGCCAGACTCGCTGATATCGTCCAGCAACTGAGACAGACCTATTGCGGACACATCGGTTCGGAATTTATGTTTATCCGTAATCCTCAAAAGACTGCCTGGCTGACCGAGCGCATCGAAAAAAATTCCAACAGAACCCAATTCACCCCCGAAGAGAAAATACGGATATGGCACCATCTGAAGGATGCGGTGGGATTTGAGAAATTCATCCACAACCGTTTTGTGGGGCAAAAGCGGTTTTCACTGGAGGGGGCTGAAATACTGATCCCCGCCCTGAACGACCTGGTGGATACCGGAGCCGAATTGGGGGTAAGGGAGTTCAATATTGGAATGGCGCACCGGGGACGGCTCAATGTACTGGCCAATGTGCTCCGTAAACCTGCAGGGAATATATTCAAGGAATTTGAAGGGGAATTCTACGAAGAGCGCATCAGCCTGGGCGATGTGAAATACCACCTGGGGTATGGCAATACCATACAGACCCCCGAAGGCAGGGAAGTGGTCCTGAACCTGGTACCCAACCCATCTCACCTGGAATCCTCGGCTCCCGTCATTGAGGGCGTCTCACGGGCAAGGATCGATCATATTTACGGCGGCGATCACAACAAACTGGTGCCCATTATCATTCATGGCGATGCGGCCATTGCAGGTCAGGGAGTGGTATATGAGGTGGTGCAAATGTCGGAGCTGGAAGGTTATCAAACCGGAGGGACCATTCACCTGGTCATCAATAACCAGGTAGGTTTTACCACCAACTACAAAGATGCACGTTCAAGCACCTATTGCACCGATGTGGGCAAAGTGACCAAGGCTCCCATCTGGCATGTAAATGGCGACGATGTGGAAGGATTGGTGCATGTGATCCGGATGGCCATTGAATATCGCCAGCTGTTTCATTCCGATGTTTTTATCGACATCCTGGCCTATCGCAAATACGGTCACAATGAAGGCGATGAACCCAGGTTTACCCAACCCACCCTGTACAAAGCCATCGCCAAACATCCCAATACCAGGGACATATACAGTAAGGCCCTGATGGAGCAGGGAGTAATGTCGCAAAAGGCAATCAAGGAGGCCGAAGCAGAACTTGACAGCAGGCTGGAGAAGGATCTGGATACTTCCAGAAAAAAGAAGAAGGTCACCATTCAGCAATTTATGGAGGATCAGTGGAGCGAGATGGAATATGCCACAGAAGAGGATTTTGAAAAACCCATGGAAACCGGAGTCCCCCTTCAGACCCTGCATAAGATTGCCAAACAGATCAACAGCCTTCCTGACGATCTGGTGTTCTTTAAAAAGACCCTCAAACTGGTGCAGGAGCGTGCTAAAATGATCGCTGAGGACCGGGTGGACTGGGCACTGGGAGAACTGTTGGCTTACGGATCACTGTTGTTGGAGGACCACCCTGTACGAATCAGTGGCCAGGATTCTATCCGCGGAACCTTTTCACACAGGCATGCCGGGATGGTGATGGAGGAAAGCACAGAGATCTATTTTCCCTTGAAGTACCTGAAGAAGGATCAGGCACCGTTTGAAATATACAATTCACCCCTGAATGAATACGGGGTGCTTGGTTTTGAGTATGGCTATGCCCTGGCCCGTCCCAAAAGCCTGACCATCTGGGAGGCCCAGTTTGGAGATTTTGTGAATGTGGCACAGGTCATCCTCGACCAATATTTATCCAGCGCAGAGGAGAAGTGGGGGGTCATGAACGGACTGGTGCTTTACCTGCCCCATGGTTTCGAGGGACAGGGACCGGAACATTCCAGTGCACGGATCGAACGGTTTCTGAGTCTGGCCGCCAACCTCAACATGCATATCATCAATCCCACCACCCCGGCCAACCTCTTCCACGCTTTGCGCAACCATATGAAAAAGCGCTCGCGTGTACCCCTGGTGGTATTCACCCCCAAAAGCCTGCTTCGTCATCCCCAATGCATATCCAGTCTGGGGGACCTGGTTCAGGGAAGCTTTATCCCCGTTTATGACGACCCGGACAACGAAATAGATGAGGTCAGAAGGGTGGTGTTCTGCAGCGGAAAAATCTACTACGACCTGCTGGCCAGAAAGCAGAAACTGGGGGTCAAGGATATTGCCCTGATCAGGCTGGACCAGATTTTCCCCTTCCCTGAAAAAGAGATAGGAAGGATCCTGGAAAAATACCCCAACAACATGCTCACCCTTTGGGTACAGGAAGAACCGGAGAATATGGGTGCCTGGTATTACATCCGCAATGCCCTGAAAGAGATCGAAATCATCCCGGTCACCCGGCGACCTTCGGGCAGTCCGGCCACCGGTCTTTTTAAGATCCATGAAATCAGCCAAAAGGAGATCATTGATAAGGTCTTCCGCGAATGCACCTGCGATTTGCTGAATGTGTATTGCGGGCTTCAATGCATGGTAGGGAGTTCCCGGAAGGAGATCCTGAAGCAGCATTACTATTTTGAGAAAGAAAAACCCAAATCCAAATAAGATGGCCCTGGAGATCAAAATACCCAGTCCCGGTGAATCCATATCCGAAGTAGAACTGACCTCCTGGTTTGTGGAGGACGGAGCCCTGGTGAATAAAAACCAGGAGCTGGGCGAAATTGAATCGGAAAAAGCCACATTGCCTTTGATTGCCACCGAGGCAGGCCAGGTGAAAATACTGGTGGAAGCAGGGGAAACCCTTAAGGTGGGCGCTGTTGTAGCCACCATCGACACCAGCGTGGAAGTTCCAGATGCTCCTGCTGAAAGCCCGGCTGAATCTCCAGGA
>CBDTYO010000078.1:0-12396 GCA_965364615.1 uncultured Bacteroidia bacterium | reverse complement strand
GGATCCATTTCGTAAAGGTGCAAAGCGGCATATTGCATGAGGGTGGGTGGCTGGGTGAGCTTTCCACGGAGATCACGGGAGCGGTGGACGTGGCACCCGATGCAGGGCTTTCAGGCCCCCTGGATATGCTGGTGATCAGGGATCTGCCTTTTGAGATGGATACGGTGGCCTGGCAGCTGGAGCTGTTTCTGTTCCACGGGGGGAAGCCGGCAGCCCTGCCCGATATAGACTGGACCAGCAGTGAGCCATGGGCGGAAGTGGATGATAATCATCGCCTGAGCGTCTATGGAACAGGAGCATTGACCCTGACCGCAAACCCGGTTGGAAATCCTGCCCTCCAGGCCTCAGTCTCCACCCTGGTGGTATCCTCTGTGGCTTCCTCCCTGGAGAACACGAAACCGTCGCCTGAGATCCTTATATATCCCAATCCCGCCCGGAGGGCTTTTCGCATTTCGGGTGCGAGGGAGCAAGGTTTCACCCTGTTTGACCTGAGCGGCCAGATCCTCCTGGAAGTGGATGCATACCAACCTGGCAGCGAAATTGATATCACGGACCTTCTGCCCGGACTTTACCTGCTCAGGGTGGGTGAGGGTTCCTCAGCCCTGCATGTAAAACTCCTGAAACACCGGCCATGAAACGAAAGGTATTTACAGGCTGGCTGATGTGCCTCATGGCTTTTCCAATGTTTTCCCAGGGGATCAGAGATTCGGTATTCAGCATTGAAGGGGTGAATGTGACTGCGGAGCGGATTTTTGTCAAGGAAGAGGCAGGCATGAAACAAACCCAGGTGGACAGCACGATCCTGCAGAATAAAATGGCCCTATCCCTGTCGGACCTGTTATCAGAAAATACTTCCGTGTTCATAAAAAACCATGGGCGGGGAGCCCTGGCCACTGCCTCCTTCAGGGGGACGGCGGCTTCTCATACCCAGGTGAAGTGGAACGGGATCAGCATCAACAGCCCCATGGCTGGGATGGTGGATTTTTCCCTGATCCCGGTCTACCTCATCGATGAGCTGCATTTAAAACATGGTCCGGCTTCCCTGGCTGATGGTATTGGAGGGATCGGGGGATCCATCCATTTATACAACCGGGCGGACTGGAACGATAAATACAGTTTCAGTTACATACAGGGTTTGGCAAGCTATCAGACCTTTGATGAGTTTGTAAAGCTGGGACTGGGCAATCAGAAATTCAGGAGCAATACCAGGATCTACCACAACCAGTCCCAGAACAATTACACGTTTGTGAACCGTGGAATTGGGAACATCGATCCGTTGACAGGTGTCCTGACCCACCCGCTCGATACCAATGATCAGGCCTCTTACCTGAGGTATGGCCTCCTGCAGGAATTCTACTACCGGCCCATGGTGAAGCATGTGATCTCCATGAAATACTGGGGACAGTATGCCGACCGCACCATTCCCCGGCCCACTTCCTATGAAGGACCCGACAATTCGAACCTGAACAGTCAGCAGGACGCCGATCACAGGGTGGTGGCCGACTGGAAGTATTACGGCGACATGGGCAAATGGATGCTTCGTTCCGGCTATGCCTCCAAGGGATTGGATTACCACCAGATGAACAAGGTGCCAGGACTGGGTCTGGTTCCTGCCATATACTCCGAGAGCAGGCAAAACAGCCTGTCAGGCACCCTCAATTATTCAGGAAGCAGGGGGGAGGACCTCTCCTATGAGGGAAATCTGGATGTAAATGTCCACCAGGTAAGCTCGGCCGATTCAGTGACTCGCTTGGGCTATGAGGGCCGGCGAAAGGAAATTTCACTCTTGTTTGCGGTGCGCAAAAGCGTGGCCGACAGGATCAACCTGAATATCATGCTGCGCCAGGAGTGGATTGATGGGAAACGGGCCCCCTTCATACCCTTCCTGGGCATGGAGGTCCGTTTGTTGGAAGGAAGGGATCTGCTCTGGAAGGGCAACGTGGCACGCAACCATCATCAGCCTTCACTGAATGACCTTTACTGGCAGCCGGGGGGAAATCCGGACCTGCGACCCGAGACGGGTTTCACCATGGAGACGGGGCTGGAGTTCCGGCAGTCCCTGGGGGAACACCTGATGACCACGGAACTTACCCTCTACCGGACCGATATCAAAGACTGGATCCTGTGGATCCCTTCCTACCGGGGTTTCTGGGAGCCCAGAAACATCCAGCGGGTCTTGTCCCAAGGGGTGGAATTTTTGATGCATCTCCGGGGGAAGGTTTCGGAGGTGGGATACAAAGTGAATGCCACCTATGCCTATACCTCTTCGGTGAATTACGGCGATCCGGCCATATGGGGAGACCAATCGTATGGAAAACAGCTGGTTTATATTCCGCTGCATTCCGGAAACCTGATGACACACCTGCAATGGAGAGCATTCTTCCTTAACTATCAGTTTAATGCTTACAGTGAGCGCTTCACTACTTCGAGCAATGATCTGAACCGCCGCGATTGGCTTTATCCCTATTTCATGAATGATCTTTCAGCAGGTGGATCCTTTCCTTTGGGCAAGGCACATGTTGCCGTCGAACTGAAAGTGTATAACCTTTTTAACGAGGCCTATCATTCTGTGCTTTATCGTCCCATGCCGGGCAGGAATTACCAGGTGATGATCAAGATTCAAATTTAAAAGCCCCATGAAACCAACGTTTTTTGGCCTGTTGATCCCAGTTTTCATGCTCCTGGCCGGATGCATGCAGGACGATGAGCTGTGGAGCTTTGAGCCTTCCGGCCGGAGTTTCCCCTTCGAAGGGCTTTTTGTGATCAACCAGGGCAATTTCATGTATGGAAATGCTTCGCTCAGTTACTATGATCCGGAAACCAGGGAGGTTTTCAATGAAGCGTTCTTTACTGCCAATGCCCTGCCCCTGGGCGATGTGGCCCAATCCATGGTGATACGCGACAGCCTGGGATATGTGGTGATCAACAACAGTGGCAGGATTTATGTTCTTGACGCCCGGAACTTCAGGGTGGTGGGGAAAATCACGGGCCTCACCTCGCCCAGGCACCTGCATTTTATCAGTGATACCAAAGCCTATGTGACCGACCTGTATGCCACATCCATTGCCATCGTGGATCCCACCCGCATGGAAGTTAGCGGCGCCATCGATGTGAGCAACCAGGGATCCGGCTTTTCACAGCACACCACAGAACATATGGTGCAGGTTGATAAATACGTCTATACCAACTGCTGGAGTTATGACAACATGATCCTGGTCATTGATTCGGAAACGGACCGGGTGGTCGATTCCATTGAGGTGGTGAAACAGCCCAACTCCATGGTGCTGGACCGTTACAGGACCCTTTGGGTGCTCAGCGACGGGGGCTTTCCGGAAAGCCCCTATGGGTATGAACTTCCCGGGCTCATGAAAATAGAGGCCGGATCGGGAAAGGCAGAGATCATTCACAGGTTTTCAGAGGGGGACACGCCCAGGGAGCTGACCATCAATGGATCGGGCGATACCCTTTATTTCCTGAACGGGGGTGTGTACCGGCATGCTGTGCTGGCCGACGGGAATCCGGAACTGCTTATTGAGGGTCATTCTCCTGTCAATGGGCAGGCGGGATTTTATGCCCTAGCGGTGGACCCGGCATCTTCCGAACTGTATGTGGCCGATGCCCTGGATTTTGTGCAACGGGGAAGGGTCTACCGCTTCACGCCTGAGTGTCAAGCAGTAGATACATTTCAGGTGGGCATTGGTCCGGGGGCATTCTGTTTCAAACCCTGATATTTTTTGATGCTCAAGGGGATTGAGCAGTGATATCTGTTTCTGCTTACCAAAATTAATCGTAATTTGACGGGATTAATTCAACGCAAAATTCATGACAATACAGCAATATCAGAAAAAGTGCTCCAGGGAGTACATCAATAGTATAAAATTCCCGAAGGATATTTCCTTTCTCTACGGCAACCCCGTGGGCACGGTCGTTCCCATTGAGACAGCCATTGGTAAGATCATGGTCATTGGTCCCCAACCGGCTGCCAAGCTTTATTTTGTGAATGACATACCCGATGTGCCGCTGTACGATGCCACGGCACCTTTCTCCATTGAGCCTTACTACGATGGATCAAGGGTTCGCAGTTCCTATACCGGACAGGAGCTGAGTGATGTGATTCTGGAGACCCTTGAGGTTCCCAGGGAAAAGTGTTGGCTCACTTCCCTTGTAAAGGTGTTCCTGTTTGACGACGATCATGTGAAAAAGTACCACCGTCTGGGTAAGGAGATCAAGGAGAACCGTTCGCATTATATGGAGTATGCGAACCTAAGCCTGCCCTGGATTCGGCACGAGATAGAAATTGCCAATCCCAAGGCGATCATCCTGCTGGGTCCTGAGGTGATTTCGAGCTTGCTGCTTTGCACCGAAAAAGAGGCATTGGATTTCATTACCGGAAAGGTGGTCGAAAAGAAGATCATCTGGAAGAACAGCAATTTCATCTGTCTGCCACCTCCGGGAGTCATTCTTGATCGTTCGCCCCGGAATCCCTGGCCCCGGAAGTTCGCCCTTCAGATCGGGCCCACTGCGGCAGAGGAGATCAAAAAACTGGAGGCCCAGCCTTCCATTTGATTCATGCTATCTGACGACCAGTTTCCGGGAGATCACTGAGCCCCCTTCTACCGCTATTTTCACAAGATACAAACCCGGGCTAAAGCCACGGATATCCACAGGCACACTAAATCCTGAGGGGGACAGGTTCTGGTATACCAATCTTCCGGACAGGGAATAGAATTCCACACCCGTCAATGGGGCATCTGATTCCACATACACGATGTCGATGGCAGGATTTGGGAACAGTCTGAGAACGGCCCCCTCGTATTCAGGGGTCTGCAGAGGTCCGTTCTCATCCCCGGGCATGTGGGCATCCAGCCAGGCAAGGCGGGTGGAGATCCAGTTTTTGAACTTGTTCATCTCTCCGGCAAATGTGGCGGGAATCGCTCCCACCTCCGGGGCCCCTACATTTTCTCCCAGGATATCCCAAAGGGCATAGTGACGCTGCTGGGCTTCGTTCAGGTGGTTTCTTACGGAATCGATGTACACAAAGATGGATGCATCAGAAAAGGGCCCCTTTCGCAAATCTACATACCTGCGCCTGATCTTGTTGGCAAAGGTTTGATCCTCCAGCAGGCGCGTCATGTATACGGGAGGAGTGGGCCATACATCGCAATCATTTACCTGATAGGCCCAGCCAGAACCATCGGTATTGGCGAACATATGACAATCCCAGATGTCCTTCATGGCCCAGTCATAATCCCAGGGGGGTCCGGAATGGAGCTTTCCTCCTTTGCTTTCCTTGTCCTTGTATAAAAACCGGCTCTTCTTGTAGGCATCCACATTTCTGGTGATCTCACTTAAAATGAAATAATCCCGGAAGGAATTCACATCAATGTAAGCCTTATAGCCTGTAGCCCAGTCTTTGAAATCGGGACCAAGCAGTGCCTCCTCGAATGAATTCATGTAGGACTGGATGTAGTCTTTTTGGTCTTCGGTGATCTCATCGGGTTTGGGGTATACGTACACATGGTGGACCCTTTTATCGGGCCGGGTGGCCGGGGGGAAGTTGCTCACCCAGGAGTCATCGGCCCCGTAATAGTCGGTTTTGATGATATAGCCTCCCGTGAGCTCATCCCCTGTGTTTTCGAAAGGCTCCAGCCTGGCAATGTCCACCCGGTTCTTGTCCCGTTTTATCTTTTCGGTGAGCACGTAAATGCCCTGATAGGTTCCGTTCACGACCACTTCACAATGCCTGGTCCGGGGTGCATAGTGACCCATCCGCCTGCTCATGTGGCCCGCCAGGGCATTGCGCAGAAAGGACTTGTCGTTGTAGTTCGCCAGCAGGATCCAGTCATTCTCTGCGGGCAAACCCAGGAGGGGAACGTTCAAGTTGCTTCCATCCGGGTTGCGGGTTTCAAACCCATAGGGTTTTTGGGGAAGAGAGGCAGAGTAAGCCCCGCGGATTTCAATCCCGATTTCCCCGCTGTATACATTGCCGGGATCTGAAGGGGCATTCCATCCACCGGGTCCGTGATCGATGATCTTCATGTGGGCTTTGATCTTGGGTTCATCGGGAATGGGGAATCCCCCGTTGGATTCAATGACCACCAGGGGAATATCTGATCCTTGGAACTGGGAAAACAGGGTGTAGGAAAGAGAAAGGAACAGGACTATGGGCAGAATCGCTTTCACATTTGGATTTTCTGGTTCTAAAGTAACCATTCTCGGGGAAATTCGGTGGGCTGGTACACAAGTAAAAGGGCTGCACCTTTCGATACAGCCCCCTGGAGATTTGTATTGGTGTTAAGCCATGTGCTAAACTCCGCTGAAGTCCACGTTGTTAAACACCAGTGATGGCAATCGCCAAGAACGGCTCGGATCCACGTCGCTGCCAACGGCCACCAGGTCCTTCCAAAGCTGCAGGAAGTTGCCGGTGATATTCATTTCGGCCACGGGCTTGACAAGTTCTCCCTTTTCCACCAGGAATCCTTCAATTCCATAGGAGAAATCGCCGGTAACTGCATTGCTGTTCCCGCCATTGAAACCGGTAACCAGGATACCACGGTCAATATCGGCAAGCAGCCCCTCCAGGTCCTTTTCACCCGGGGTAAATACCAGGTTGGTGATATCACCGGAGTTGGGCTCCATATCCAGTTTATTTCCGTAATAGGTATCGATGAAGTAAGTATTCAGAACCCCTTTTTCAAATACGGAGCGTTTTTGGGTGGCAATTCCTTCCGAGTCAAACAAACGGGATCCTCTTCCGGAAACGATGAAGGGATCCTCGGTCAGAGTAAGCAGGTCAGATCCGACCTTTTCACCCATCCTGTCGATTAAAAAAGATTGCCTTTGCTGGATGGAAGAACCGTAAAGGGCAGAGATCAGCGGTCTCAGGGGCTGTCCGGCCTGTTTGTTTTCCACTACCATGGGCATTTTGCCTGACTGGATTTTGGCCTGACCCAAACGGTCGACAGCCCTTCTGAGGGCTTTATGGCCAATGTCCTTTCGCACCAGTTCGGAGTTAAAGATGGAAGATTCTCCCCAGTATCCCCTGGGCCTGGCTTTTCCATCAGTGACTGAAACGGAAGCGTTCAAAGAATAATAGGAATTCTCAGAATCCCCCTCAAAGCCATTGCTGGCCACCATAACGCCTCCACTCATTCCGTCGCGATAGGAAGCGGTGACAGAGATGATTCGGTCATCCGACCCGAGTACTTCCTTTTCCAGGGCAAAGGCATCGTCGACCTTTTGCTGGGGATCGATGGATTTGAAGTCAGGATCCACGGTAAGGAGATCGGGACCTCCTCCCTTGTAATATCGTTCGGGATCGGGCAGGGTACGGAATTCATCCTCGGCCAGGTAGCGGGTCCCTGCAATGGCCTCCTGGATGAATTTCCCAAGCTCCTCCTTATTGTTCAAACGGTTGGTGGAGATGCTCGAATACTTGTTGTCCACATACAGGTTGATTTGCATGCCGTTCCGGTTGGATTCCTGAAGCTTATCGATTTTCTCATCCCTTACCTCGATCTGGCTGCTGTTGTTGTTGTATATGGATACGCGGGCCTGCTGTGCACCATTCTGAATGGCGTGCTCCATGGCCCATTTGGCGATGCTGTATTTTTCGTCTTTGGTCATGATCTAAAGTTTTCAGGATTATGCACTGGTTCCTCCCACGGTTAATTTGCTAACCAGGACGGAGGGGAGCCCCATTCCCACCGGAACAGATTGTCCGCCTTTTCCACAGGTCCAGGTACCGGTAGCTGTCTTGTAGTCGCCGGCTGCCATGGTGATATCGGCCAGGGCCTGGGGACCATTCCCAATGATATTGATGTCTTTGATGGGCATGGTCAGCTTTCCATTTTCGATCAGGGTTCCCGACTTCACAAAGAAGGTAAAGTCACCTGCCCCGATCTTCACCTGACCGTTGGTGAAATTGTCCACATACACCCCGTAGTCCACATTGGCAATGAGGTCTTCGGTGCTATGGGGCCCATTTTCCATGTAGGTGATTCGCATCCGGGGCAAAGGCACGTGCCTGAATGACTGGCGGCGGCCGTTCCCGGTAGGATCCACGCCATAATGCCTGGCACTGATCCGGTCGTGCAGGTAACTTTCCAGCACCCCGTCCTTGACCAGGTAGATCTTTTTCACATCATTGCCCTCGTCGTCGATGTTGAGGGCGCCGCGGTTGAATTCCATGGTGCCGTCTTCGACGATATTGATAAAGTCTTTGGCAATGCTTTTTCCCATCTTGTCGGAGAATATGGATTCCCCTTTCCGGTTAAAGTCGGCCTCAAAGGGATGACCCATGGCTTCGTGAAGCAGGATGCCCGATCCTCCGGCACCCAGTACCACGGGCAGTTCGCCAGCTTTGGGTTTGCCTGCACCAAAGAGGAAATTGGTCTTGTTTATGGCTTCCTGGGCCAGCTCCTCCACCAGATCGTCGGTAAGGAACTCAAAGCCCTGGCGGATGGAACGGGCAGAATAATCATTCTCAATCTGTCCGTCCTGTTCCATCACACACACCACTCCCAGGGTGGCCATGGGGCGGTAATCATAGGAGAGCAATCCCTCTGAGTTGTAAAACAGAACATAGGAAGACTCGTCCCGCTCAAATACCCGTGCCTTTGTGACTTTCTCGTCCAGTTCGAAGAGCCTGTCGTTTACTTTTTGCACGAAGGGAATCTTTTGTTCCACGGTGGAATTCTCCCACTTCTGGGAAACCTTATAGTAGTTGGGGGCTGATTTCTCAATCAGCTCACCCTGGTTGAAAGTCGCTGGATTGTTGGCGATGTTGGCCGCTGTTCGGGCCACCTTCAGCATGTCTTCCAGGCTGGTGGTTTCGGTATAGGCAAAACCGGTTTGGTCTCCTTTTAATACCCGGATTCCCACCCCGTAATCCACATTGGAAAAAGCACTGTTCACTTTGCCGTCCTCCAGCCCCAGGCTGTTGGAAAGTGTATGTTCGAAAAATAAATCAGCATAGTCTCCTCCCCTGGACATGGCCTCTGCTACTACTTTCTGCAGCATTTCAGGAGTGACTTCAAAATGGTCAAGATAGCTTTTCACATCGGGAGAGATTTGAAGGTTCTGGCAGGATTTCAGCAGCGGGGGCAATACCATGGTCCCCGCAACAGCTGCACCGCCGGTTTTAATAAAGTTGCGTCTGTTGATACTCATTGTGTCTGGGTTTTCCTATTTGAGGCGCTCAATGTACAATTTTCCAGCGTATTTGGGAACAATACCAAGCTGTTTAAACACATCATTAACAATCTTTAATAGTTAAATAGGGGAACTTGTCCGGATCCGTGCAATTTGAGATTTCCGGGCATCCGGAAAAAGGAGCCGCCAGCCTTCCGTGTGCGGATTTTTTCTCTGAGAATCCGGCATTCCGGTCTGGAATTGTGTATTTTTATATGCTCAAGTTCCTCACTGAAAAAACCACAAACCATGAAAACCATGAAAATGATTGCCCTTGTCTTTGCAAGTTTCTTGTTGTTCAGTTGCAGCAACACCTCCGACGGATGGATCTCCCTCTTCGACGGAGAAAGCCTGGAAGGATGGACTGCCAATGAAAATACAGATTCCTGGAAGATCGAAGACGGGGCCATAGTAACCCGTGGTGAACGCTCCCATTTGTTCTATACCGGCGATGTGATGGACCACAATTTTCTCAACTTCGAGTTTAGCGTGGATGTCATGACCCAGCCCAATTCCAATTCCGGGGTCTATGTCCATACGGAATTCCAGGAGGAAGGATGGCCGGCCAAAGGCTATGAATGCCAGGTTCTGAATTCCACCTTTCCGCCGGAGAATCCGGGCGACTACGTGGAGCGCAAGATGTCGGGAAGCATTTATGCGGTCCGGAATATCTGGAAATCGGTGCAGGCCGACCATGAATGGTATACCTACCGCATAGTGGTGCAGGGGAAAACCATACAGACCTACATCAACGATCTGTTGCTGGCGGAGTATACCGAACCGGATGAGTTGTGGAGACCGGAGGGCTGGTCCGGCCGAAAACTCAGTCCCACCGGGGGCACCTTTGCCTTCCAGTGCCACGATCCCGGAAGTGTGGTGGCTTACAAGAACATCAAGGTAAAACCCCTGGCCGATGATCTGCCCACCCCCGGAACTCCCCCAGGCGACCTGGAATTCGAAGAGAAGATCGTACGACTGGCCACGGACAATATCCCCCTCATCGATTTCCATACCCACCTGAAAGGAGGGCTGACGCGCGAAGAGGCACTTGCCCATGCCCGCAGCTATGGATTTAATTATGGAATTGCGGTGAATTGCGGATTGAAAATGGGATTCGAAACGGAGGATACACTGAAAGCCTACCTGGATGCCTTTGAGCCCACTCCCCTCGCGTGGCATGCCATGCAAGCCGAAGGAAGGGAGTGGCTGGATCTTTTCAGCGACGAAAGCCGTGAACGCTTCGACTATGCCTTTACCGATGCCATGACCTGGACCAATGACCGGGGAGTCAGGCAGCGTCTCTGGATGCCCGATGAAACCGATGTGGGGGATCCCCAGGATTTCATGGATCAGCTGGTGGACAACATCGTCAAAGTGGTGAGCACAGAGCCCATTGATATCCATGTGAACCCCACCTATTTGCCAGCCGAGATTGCGGACCGCTATGATGAATTGTGGACCGACGAGCGCATCGACAGGGTGGTGAAAGCCCTGGCCGAAAGCGGAGTGGCCCTGGAGATCAATAACCGGTTCAAAATACCCAGTGCCACCATCATCAGGAAAGCCAAGGAGGCAGGGGTGAAATTCACCCTGGGGACCAACAACGGAGGCGCCAATGATCTGGGCCGGATGGAGTATGGCATTGATATGATCATGGAATGCGGACTGACCTCTCAGGATATGTGGTATCCTGGCGGCTAGCACTTCCAGAGTTTTAACACTTGTTTCACTTGATGTTCAAGGAGTTTGATTTATCTTAGGTCCAAACATTGTGTTTATGGGAAGCTTTGACCTGAACCGCCGGAAATTTCTGGGTGCCCTCACCCTGGGCACCGCCCACCTCATGTTTCACAATCCGCTGTATGGCAAAACACCCAGGTTCACTTCTGTGGATCCCTTGCAGCGTGTAGCCCTTGGAAAAACCGGGATCAGACCCACCCTGCTGGGGGTGGGAACCGGTGTAAGCGGAGGCAACCGCAGCTCCTTCCTGACCCGTCAGGACAGGGCCAAGAGCATTGCCACCCTTCGCCATGCCTACGACAGAGGCATTCGGATGTTTGACGGTGCCGATACCTATGGCACCCATGGTTTGATCGCCGAGGCCCTGAAGGGGATGGATCGGAAAGAGATCGTACTGACCTCTAAGATCTGGACCCGGGAGGGAGGCATACCCGAGAAGGAACGGCCCGATGCCAACATAGTAGTAGACCGGTTCCGCAGGGAATATAACACCGATTATATCGATGTGGTGCAGATTCACTGCATGGTGGATGCCGACTGGACCGATCATGAACGAAGGCAGATGGATATTTTGGAGGACCTGAAGGCCAAAGGGATCATCAAAGCCCATGGAGTGTCGGTCCACAGCCTGGAGGCCATGAAAGCAGGGGTGGCTGATCCCTGGGTGGATGTGCTCCATGCCAGGATCAATCCCTTCGGAATCGCCATGGATAAGCCCGATCCCAAGGAAGTGGTGGAAGTGATCCACCAGATGCATGCGTCAGGCCGGGGTGTGATTGGGATGAAACTGGTGGGCAACGGCGACCTTCGCGACGATAGTGAAAAGATCGATCAATCCCTTAAATTTGTATTGGGACTGAACAGCATCGACATGGTCATCGTGGGTTTTGAATCATCCGGTCAGGTGGACAATTACCTGGACCGCATGGGCAGTACCCTGCAGGCTCTGGTGTAACAGTCTGCACGAACCTGAGTTTCAGGATCCGTTGGTTTTCAGCTTTTGCGCAATACATCCAGGGCGGTCATGTAGCCGCCCACCATGGCTCCGGAAAAGCCTCCGCCTATTTTTCCCCAGGCCGAGGCAATGCTGACATTGTCGGGGAGGGCCTTGAGATACTCCATGGAACGGCCCGGGGTCTGGGCGAATCCGTATACTGCCCCTTCAGGATTGAGGGTAAAGCGTTTCACGCTCAACGAAGTGGCTACCTCCACGTGTTCGATGGCATCCCGGAAACCCGGGATGAGCTTTTCGAGGCGGCTGGTGGTCATGTCAGCCACATCTGCTTTCATTCTGATGTATTCTTCCCTGTCCAGGGCATCCCAGTCGGAAGGATAGTCGATGTAACACACGGCCCCTACACTTTTGCCATCAGGAGCCAGGCGGGACGGACCGGGTTGCCGCGTTCGAATGCCCGATGGATCGAGAGGGACATCACGGTGGCGATGAGCAGGAAGAGAAGCTTC
>CBDTYO010000077.1:0-12560 GCA_965364615.1 uncultured Bacteroidia bacterium | reverse complement strand
TCTACCTCATGAGGCAGATAGAGGTCCTGGAGGAGAAGGAGCAAATTGCCATTTCCTGCGAATCCAGGTTTATCTATTCCCCGCTGGCCCACCGTTTGGGTCTCTACAACATCATGCTGGAGATGGAAGATATCTCCATGAGCGTTCTGGAAAAGGAGGCCTACCAGTCCATCGCCGAGAAATTAAAGGCATCCACCCAGCGCAGGAACAGATTTATCAGGGATTTTATCAAGCCCCTGGAAGAAGACCTGAAGAAGGAAAAGTTCCGGGTGGAGATCAAAGGGCGACCCAAAGCCATTTCATCCATCTGGCGAAAAATGCGTAAGCAAAAGGTGGAGTTTGAAGAAGTATATGACAAGTTTGCCATCCGCGTCATCATTGATACCCCTTTGAAAAATGAGAAGGCCGATTGCTGGCGGGTCTACAGCATCATCACCGACCATTACCAACCCAATCCCGAAAGGTTGCGGGACTGGATCTCGGTCCCTAAATCCAATGGATATGAGTCGCTTCATACCACTGTGGTAGTTCCCGGCGGGGACTGGGTGGAGGTGCAGATCAGGACCAAACGAATGAATGAAATTGCCGAGAAAGGACTGGCCGCACATTGGAAATACAAAGGGATCAAAGGGCAGGCTGGCATTGATCAATGGATTGAACGCGTGCGGGAGGCATTGGAAAACTCTGAGGAGGAAGCTTCGAATTTGATGGAGGATCTGAAGCTGAGCCAGTTCTCCAAGGAAATCTTTGTTTTTACCCCCAACGGGGATTTGAAGAAGTTTCCAGAAAATGCCACTGTGCTCGATTTCGCCTATGATATACACTCAGAGGTCGGAGCCTCCTGCGCCGGAGCACGGATCAACGGAAGAAACGTTCCCATACGCTATAAATTAAAGAATGGCGACAAAGTGGAAATCCTGCGTTCCAAAACCCAGAAACCCAAGGTGGACTGGCTGAATGTGGTGGTTACCTCCAAAGCCAGGGGAAAGATCAAACTCGCACTGAAGGAAGCCAAGCTCAAAGAAGCAGAGCATGGCAAGGAGATTTTGAAAAGGAGGTTCAGAAACTGGAAGATTGAATTTGATGACAGCAACATCCGCAAAGTAATCCAGCACTTCAAATACAGGGATGCCATCGACCTGTACTATGATGTGTCTACTGAAAAGGTGGTGCTGCTGGAGATCAAGGAACTGCTTACAGCCAGTGAAAAAGTGGCTGAAAACAGGCCGGAGAAAATCGACGAGCAGGCAGTGGAGCGACTGGTGGGCCCATCTTCTGCCGAATCGGGCGACTTCCTGGTGATCGACAATAAGCTGGCCAACATAGACTATAAACTAGCCCCCTGCTGCAGCCCCATTCTGGGCGATTCCATTTTTGGCTTTGTGACCATCAGTTCAGGGATTACCATCCATCGAACGAACTGTCCCAATGCACAACAGATGCTGAGCCGCTATGGATACAGGGTGGTCAAGGCCCGGTGGAACACCAGCGAAAAAGGTGCTTTTTTTCCTGTGACTCTCAGGATCACCGGGATGGACGACCTGGGCATTGTGAGCAATATTTCGGACGTGATATCCAAAGACCTGCAGGTGAACATGCGCTCCATTTCCATCGACTCAAACGATGGCATGTTTGAAGGGTCCATCACCCTTTTTGTGAAGGACACCCAGCACCTGGAGGCGCTGATCCGCAAACTGAAAAAGGTAAAAGGGGTGCTGAATATCAAACGTCTCGAAAACTAAGCTCTGACTTCTAACTCCATCAATACCTGGGATCTGTTTTGTAGGGCAGCCTGGCCATCTTCAGGGCTGTCATTCCGGGATAACCAAACTCCTCGGTGATCTCTCCGTAGATGAGATATATTCCCTTTCCCTTATATGGATAGCGCTTGAGCGAATCCGGGAAGTTCACCACGTCAAAAAATTCTCCCTCCGCATCCAGGAAAGTCCCGAAGTTCATCCACTGCTTTTGTTTGGTGCGCACATGTTTCACCGTCACCAGGTTCCCCAGCATGCGTGCTTTCCTGCCCACATGATGGATCATCTGCCGGGAGAGAATTTCCCCCCGGAAGGGGGTCTGAAGCAGTTCGAAAGCGGGAATGCTCACGGCAAAACCCAGGATTTCCAGTTCATCATAGCTGTTTTCAAGCTCGGTCTGTTCCAGTTCGGGCAATACAAATTTCTTTTGATTCACAGGAAAGAGCTCCCGCATGGGATCTTTCTTCTTCTGCTTGCCCAGGGCCAGGTGGGCATCCCACAAGAGCATCTTTTTGCTTTTCCCGGTAAAGCGAAAGGCGTTGATCCTGATCAGGATGCACACCTGCTCCAGTCCCAGGGGTACCCGTTCCAGAAAATCCTCCAGGCTCCTGAAGTCTCCCTGCTGCCGCTCTTCTATGACCATTTGTGCGGACCGCTGTTCCAGGTTCTGCAGATGGACAAATCCAATGAAGATATCCCTGCCGGAAATGCAGGTCTTATACTCACTCCGGTTCACACAGGGCAGGTGGATGGAGGCTCCCCACCGGCGGGCCTCGTTGAAATAGACCCAGGTGCGGTAGTAGCCTCCGAAGTTGTTGATCACTGCGCACATAAACTCCAGGGGATAGTGCGCTTTCAGGTAGAGCGACTGGAAACTCTCCACGGCAAAGGAGGCCGAGTGGGCCTTGGAGAAGGAGTAGCCGGCAAAGGAGCTGATCTGTCGCCAAACTTCGTGTGTCAAAGTGTCGGGGTAGCCCCGTTTGCGGCAATTGTCGAAGAAACGTTGTGCAATCCGGTCAAACTCCTTACGGGATCTGTATTTGCCGCTCATGGCACGGCGGAGGACATCGGCATCGGCCAGGTCCAGTCCGGCAAAGTGGTGACAGACCTTGATCACATCCTCCTGGTATACCATCACCCCATAGGTTTCTTTCAATTGCTCTTCCATGATGGGGTGCAGGTATTGGAAATCGCTGGGGTGATGAAAACGGTGTATATACTCCCGCATCATTCCGGACTGGGCCACGCCCGGCCGGATGATGGAGCTGGCAGCCACCAGGCTGCGGTAGTTGTCGCAGCGGAGTTTACTGAGCAATCCGCGCATGGCAGGACTCTCAATGTAGAAGCAGCCAATGGTTTCGCCCGCCTGCAACTGCTGCTTTACCTTTGGATCTTTTTTGAAGGCATCCACCCGGTGTACATCCACTTCGATGCCGCGGTTGCGGCGCACGATATCCGCACACTCCTTGATATGACCAATGCCGCGCTGACTGAGGATGTCAAGCTTTTCGAAGCCCAGGGTTTCAGCCACATACATGTCCCACTGGGTGGTGGGGAATCCCTTGGGCGGCATATCCAGCGCCGTATAGGCGGTCAGGGGCTCCTCCGAGATCAGGACCCCGCCAGCATGTATGCTCCTCAGGTTGGGGAAATCCATCAACAGGCTGCCGGCTTCATAGATGTTTCGGGTAATGTGGTTGTCATTCTGCTTGCTCTCAGGCTCCTTCACCAGCAGGTCGATTTCCTCCTTGGGCAGGCCGTAGACCTTGCCCAGCTCCCGGAAGATGGAGCGGTCCCTGAAGGTGGAGATGGTCCCGATGAAGGCGGTATGTTTTCGGCCGTAGCGCTTGAATATATAGTCAAGCACCTCGTCCCGGTCCTTCCAGGAAAAGTCGATGTCAAAATCGGGGGGACTGGTTCCTTTGGGATTGATGAAACGCTCAAAGTACAGGTCGCTGGGATCCACATCGGTGATCCTCAGGCAGTAGGCCACAATGGAATTGGCCCCGCTGCCCCTTCCCACATGGTAGAAACCCCTGGACATGGAGTAGCGGATCACATCCCAGGTGATCAGGAAATAGGAAGAGAAACCCAGGCGATCGATGATCTCCAGTTCATGCCTGATCCTTTTTTTCGCTTCCTTGTTTTGCCCTCCGTACCGATACTCCATCCCTTCCCGGGCCAGTTTCTCAAGCAGGATCCTGTCATCGACCTGGCTGCCGGTAAAGGTCTTCTTGTTCTTTCCGGTACCAAAATCAAAATCCATCCAGCAATCCTTCAGTATCCGTTCGGTGTTCCTTTTGATCTCTGGAATATCATCATAAGCGCATCGCAGCAGATCGGGAGCCAGGAGCAGATCGCTCTCCCGGGCCATCTGCCCATCTTTTAACTGGCTCAGCAAAATGTTGTGATCTATGGCCCTCAGGTGCCGGTGCAGGGCGTGGTCACTTTTTTTCAGAAAGCTTACCGGGTGCCTGATCACCAGTTTGGAACGATCGCGGCTCCACGGGGAGCTGAGAAGTTTATTGACTTCACCGGGGCGTACCCCGATCAGCTCCTGTTCACGCAACCTTCGGCCACCCCCTTTCATCTTTTCCCAGGGATTGTGTGTGAAGTCATAAATGAACCAGACATCCTCCAGGGGAGGGGCTCTTTCGGGCAGGGCAAGCCCCGATTCGTTGTGGTAGGAAAGGAAATCGTTCAGTTCCCTGAAGCCCCCGGGGTTCCTGGCAATCCCCGTATAGAGGTAATGGTCCCCGTTCCGGAACTCAATCCCGGCCATGGGGTGGACCCCGTATTGATGACAGGCCCTGACAAAGTCCACCATTCCGGTGGAATTATTGATATCGGTGAGGGCCAGGGCATCGATGCCCAGTCCGGCCGCTTTCTCCACCAGCGTCTCCACCGCCATGGTCCCATAGCGCAGGCTATAATATGAATGACAGTTTAAATACATGCTCGGTTAGCTTCGCTGAGCTCGCAAGCTCGGTTAGCTTCGCTGAGCTCTAACATTCTAACATCTTTCACCTATACCAATACCTGTATCTGCGGTTTTTGAGATTATCGATCTGCTGGCGTTCTTCCGGGGAGAAAGGGCTTTTCGCTTGTTGTGATTTTGCCATCTGCTCCTCCAGGTCGCGAAGCTGTATGCCACTGGCCCTTTTGACCGCATCGGAGCCATAGCGCCTTCGCAGCTTGTCCACCGCCAGGTAAAGGTGTACCATCTCCGAGGTATCCTCAAAGAGGTTTAGCTGCGGAACCCCCCGGACCAGTCCGGAGAAACGAACCCCCACCAGCCGGATCAGCATGCGCCGCTGGTAAAGACGGTCAAATAATTCCCTGGCAATGGGCATCAGCACATGATCGAAAGAAGTGTAGGGGACCCTTTTCTGGAGGGTGTGTGTATCAAAATTTGAATAGCGGATCTTGACCGTGACGATGGAAGTAAGCTTCTCCTCTTTGCGCAGCTGAAAGGCCAGTTTCTCCACCATGGAAGTAAGCAGGTCGTGCAATCCGGCCACATCCATGGTGTCGCGCTGAAAGGTCCTTTCACTCCCTATGGATTTTCTTTCGGAGTACTGAACCACAGGCGTGGGATCGATGCCATTGGCCTTTTTCCAGATCACAATCCCATTCTTTCCCAGCAGGCTGTCCATCATTTCCCTGGGGATCTGCCCCAGGGTGCCGATGGTGGCAATGCCCATGGAGCGCAGCAGGTGAAAAGTCTTGTTCCCGATCATGGGTATTTTACGGATGGAAAGGGGGGAGAGAAAGCCTTTCTCCTGACCGCCGGGAACCTCCATTTCCCCATTGGGCTTGGCTTCCCCGGTGGCAATCTTTGACACCGTCTTGTTCACCGAGAGCCCACAGGAGATCGGCAGACCCGTCTCCCTGATGATGCGCTGCCGCAGTTCATGGGTCCATTGCATGCATCCGAAAAAGCGGTCCATCCCGGTGATGTCCAGGTAGTGTTCATCGATGGAGGCCTTTTCATACATGGGGGCCTGCTCGGCAATGATATCGGTCACCATCCTGGAATGCTTGCTGTAAGCGTCCATATCCCCCCGGATCACTATGGCCTCGCTGCAGAGATTGCGGGCCATCTTCATGGGCATGGCCGAATGTACCCCGAACTGCCTGGCCTCATAGCTGCAGCTTGAAACCACGCTACGGTCCGACATGCCCCCGATGATCACCGGTTTTCCTTCAAGGCTGCTGTTCAACAGGCGCTCCACGGATACAAAGAAGGTATCCAGGTCCATATGTACGACACTTCGTGTCATGCTCGCTACGCTCGCTTTAGTGAAAAAAATTAACTACCAACTACCAACTACTGAATATTTTTTATATATTTGATTAGAATATAATCATTGTAGTGATTACAATATAATCATACGAGATCTTTTGTGCAACAAAAAAAAGCGTTTTAACATGTACTTTGATTCAAACATTAAACTGCTGAGAAAGCGCAGGAAGCTTACCCAGGATGAAGTGGCAGAACAGCTCAGCATGAAGCGTTCCACCCTGAGCGGTTACGAAAACAGGGTGGCACAGCCCGGACTGGATGTGCTTCTGCTTTTTTCGAGCTACTATAAGATTTCAGTGGATACCATACTGAAAGTGGACCTGGGAAAGTTGAGTGAGACCCAACTGAGGCAACTGGAGCATGGAGAAGATGTATTCCTGAAGGGAGGCAATCTCAGGATCCTTGCATCCACAGTGGACACTGAGAATCAGGAAAACATAGAATTGGTGCCAGTGAAAGCCCAGGCAGGCTATACCAATGGCTTCGCCGATCCTGAATACATCAGCGAATTGCAGGTGTTCCAGCTCCCCTTCCTCTCAGAAGAAAAGAAATACAGGACTTTCCAGCTTCAGGGGGACTCCATGCTCCCGATCCCCGAAAAAGCATGGGTGACGGGCGAATATGTGCTGGATTGGAAGGGCATAAAGACCGGGGAGGCCTGTGTGGTCCTGACCCTGGACAATGGCATCGTATTCAAGATCGTGGAAAACCTGATTGAAAAGGAAGGAAAGGTGATCCTGTACTCCCTGAATCCGCTATATGAACCCTATGATATACATGTCAGCGAGATCAGGGAGATCTGGAAGTTTGTACACTTCATCAGCCATGAGATCCCTGATCCGGTCATCCCTGAGAACCAACTGGTCCGCACCGTGGCCGGGCTGAAACAGGACCTGGACCGCATCAAACTGAATATGAACAGAAAAGGGGAGGGGACCTAGTTCAGACCGAAGTCATTGCCAAGCAAGGTTTCCTGCTTCCGGATCATTCCCAGGTACCGGAGCTGACCTGCCAGGTACCCTTCTTTTTGCTGGGTTTCAGGCATACATATGAATTTGTACTTGTCATCCGATGAAAGGTTCAGGGCAATCATCAGGTCCTGATGCGTAATTACATCTTTGGGTTTCAAAGGGAGAAAATCTTTATCAAATTGATCCTTGTAATTTTCAATCAAGCCCAGAAGTTCCTCGCTCTCCACTGGTTCAGAGCAAGGCAAACGGCGTATGGATCCACCTGCATAGAGCTTTCCCTCAAGCTTTTCATGATAAGAAATGATCTGAATAAGAGCGACAGATTTCACCACAATCACCATCCTGCCACCAGGTTTTTCCGCCACCACCTCTTTCAAACTGACTTCACATCCGAACTCTTGTATTTCCTGGTCTATCACATATGGAATGGCAAAGGTGATCCCAAGGGTTCGGGCATCCTCAATGAGCTGTCTGTAACGGGGTTCGAATATATGCAAGGGTATATCCTCTCCTGGGAACAGAAAGATACTCAAAGGGAAATAAGGCAGTATAACGGTTTTTTTATCCATGTTAAATACGATGTCTTAACAAATCACCATTGAATATTGTTTAACTTTTAACACGGATATTGCCTGGGGAACATTCGAGCGCCGTCATTAAATGTGAATGACTCACTGATTTAATAAGGACATGTGTTTTACCATTGAAGTACATCTGACCAGAAAAGCCATCGAGAGCCGTTTTCAGGTGAATACGTCCGCTCTTTACGATTTTGATTTCAATTATTTCTACAGGGCTTTTAACAATCCGCTGATACCGATCATCGGCATGGAGGATCCCACGAAGGTTGAACTCCGGCAGTGGGGCTTAATCCCGTCCTGGGTGAATCACAGGGAACAGGCCGAACAAATCAGAAAAGGCACCTATAACGCCAGGGCCGAAACCCTGCATAGCAAGCCTTCTTTCAAAGAGCCACTGGTGAGAGGACGCTGCCTGGTCATCGCCGGCGGTTTCTTCGAATGGCAGTTGGTCCATGGCAGAAAAATACCCTGGCACATCGGTCTGCAAAGCCGGGAACCCTTTGTATTTGCTGGTTTGTGCGACTCCTGGCGGGATCCGGAAAAGGGAGAGATCACAAAGAGCTTCACCATCATTACCACTGCAGCCAGTCCTTTGATGGAGCGCATTCACAATACCAAGCTCAGAATGCCTGTGATACTCAGGAAGGACAGGGAGCTAGATTGGATCTCAGGGGATATATCCCGCTTAAAACGGGAACACATTCTTCTGCCGGTGGAGGATACTTACCTGGAGGCCCATACAGTGGGTCCAAAACTCTCGAGCCCAAAATCAGATCCTGCCGATCCGGGGATCATTGAACCCTATAATTATGACCTGCCAGGCAGATTATTTTGAGAATACCCGGGCTTGTTCAGTAATTTCATTGTGGGATATCAACAGATCGTTTGCTTTTTACTTAGTTGTACAATATTGAAAAACAATATGATGTGATACTCGGTTAACATTGTTTTAACTCATTGTTAATAAATCCTGTTCATTCTATGTTCAATTCTTCGAAGGTTTTTTCTTGGAGTGAAGGCCCAAAGGATATACTTTTGATTCTACCAAGTGAGCGATAAAAGGCCACTCAGTTCTTTAAATGATTAAGTTCATTAGCCACCAGGGCAACCTGGTTGTGTGAACGTGAGTCACGCGAACAGCTAATCAGGTATTGATGCTGTTCTCCCGGTTTTCGGACCGGACTGTGAGCTTGAATACCGGGAATGCTGTCAAAGGCACGAACGGAGATTCGAAACGGAAACCGTAGAGTACCTGAAAACGCGGTGGAAGTTGCCTGCAGTTGAGCAAAGAACCTGTCCCCGGATAAGGGCTTTGCAAGTTGACCGATTCGTCGGTCAGCGAAGGGGCTAACAAGGTTTCGGCCTTGTCAGTCAGTCATAATAACCGTAGCTTGGCACGAATTAGCGACTACGGTAGCTAACAAGTGGAATGGGAACCAGATGCAAATTTGGCTCCCATTCGTGTTTTATACCCCCTCCCATGGCCAAATGGTCTGTTTTGGCCTGGATCTGCCTTGAATTGGATTCACTGCCATTTTCTTTTGACCAATTGCATCGAATGAATTATCAAAGGTCCTAATTTTCTCTATCAATGCACCGAATTTTATGCGAAGAGTCATCATTTAGTGGATTATTATGGCCATTCGCATCTCCGCTCAATCCTCTATAATACTCTGATTTAAAGATATATATTACCATCTTGATTTCAAATGATAAATCCAGCCTATGAACATTTCTCGTCACTTTTGTTTTTAGTGTAAATTAGATATAGGAAAGACATTCCGAAATTCACCAATACTAGATCTGTGAAACGAGTAGTGATTTTTATAGCACTGGTGATTCTTTTTCTCTTCGGGGAAATAGCCCTGACATTTTCCGACAAGGGATACCCTTCTTTGTTGAATGATGAGGAGGTGCCCTTTTCTCTTATGCTGGATAACCATTTCTCAGATTTTGAGGAGGCTCAGTATATAGACAAGCAGGTAGAGTCATTTATTGAAAGGTGGAAGATCCAGGGGGCCAGCCTGGCGGTCACCAAGAATGAGCGCCTGGTATATGCCAAGGGTTTTGGGATAGCCAACAACGAAACGGGAGAAGAGGTGAAACCGGGTCATTTGTTCCGAATAGCTTCTGTTTCCAAGTTAATTACTGCAGTGGCAATCTTGAAGTTGTATGAAGAGGGAAAGCTTGATCTGGATGAAAAGGTGTTTGGGCCCGATGGCATACTGAACGATTCTGTATTTTTATCCTACCAGGACAGGAGGATAGAAGAGATCAGCATCCGTCATTTACTGAATCACACTGCTGGCTGGTCAAGGTACTCAGGCGATCCCATGTTCAGTCCGCTTTACATTGCCCGGAAAATGAAGGTGCCGGCACCGGCTACATTTGAACAAATTTTGCAATTTACCCTTGACAGGGACTTGAACTACAAGCCTGGAACCAGGTACAGTTACTCGAACCTGGGCTATGGAATACTGGGGGCCATCATTGAAAGAAAAAGTGGCATGCCCTACCAGGATTACGTGGTAATGAATCTTCTCAAACCCCTGGATATTCATGATATGCATATCGGTAAAAGCTATTATCATGAAAAGTATCCGAATGAAGTCAGGTATCACAGCAGTGGCGGCAGAATGACCACTTATTCCATGGATGGCTCAGGCGAAACAGTTCCTATCTTTTATGGCGGCAACCACATGGAACTGCTTGGTCCGGCCGGTGGCTGGGTTGCCTCTGCGCCTGAACTCATCAAGTTCCTGACAGCAGTAGATGGTTTCAATGAACAACCTGACATCCTCTCCAAAGAATCCATTGACATGATGTCGGATCCATCCATTGCAGGAAAAGGACTTTATGGTTGGAGGGGAAGTGACAAGTACGGTACCTGGTGGCGCACAGGATATCTGACTGGTTCCACTGCATTGATCGTCAGGCAGCCCGATGGTGTCAACTGGGTCATTATGACAAATACTAGTACCTACAAAGATTCCAGAATTCACAGATATACCTCACGCATGATGTTTGGAGCGGTAAATAAGGTGAGACAGTGGCCCATGCTGGATCTTTTCACCATTGAGGAAGCAAGTCAGCATCCGATCACCGACATCCCTGCAACAAACCCGAAACTTTAGGCATAGAGGCCTGCTTCCTAACAATTTTCCTTCTATCTTTATGCATCAATACAGCATCCATGGAGCTTTCCTCTATTTTGCATATTGATCCGTCAGAACTTTCTGATTTCAAGGCGGATGTATTTGTGGCCACCTTGGGTTACGAGACCAGGTGCACCCACATATCACGTCTCCTGGGACATCTCAACTGTACGAAAGTGGCGTTGTCTTCCAAAAGCACCATCAAGGATTTTGCCTATGAGGAAAACAGGGAGTATTTCCAGAGCAGGAAATTCGCTTTGATGGAGGTGGACTCCCATGTTCCCGATATAGGGTCCATCCTGGGCGCATTGAACGGGAAGGACCTGGGCATCATGATCGATTGTACCAGCATGCCGCCAAGCTGGTATTACCAGTTTTTCAAATGGGTGAATGATAATCAGGCATTACAGGGGGTGGTAAGAATGCGGATCGTTTATACCATGGCCAATTATGTGCATGTGGAAAGCTCCATAAAAGTAAAGGCTATCAGAAACTTCCTGGATGCAGAAATCAATAATTCGGTGCAGAAAAAAAAAGCCCTCGTACTGGGCCTTGGGCAGGAAAAAAACATTGGGGAGTCTATTTGCAAATTGCTGAAGCCAGACCTGCACTATCTATATTATGCCGATCCGCCGGTGGAAAAGAGGTTTGCAGAACAAACCTTCATCAACAATCATTCATTGATCAATGCCACTCCCATCAAGAACCTGATTTCCTATCCCATAAGGAATGGCCAGGCCATCTATCAGAGTCTGATCAATACCATTTTGCCATTGCGCAATGATTATTCCATCATACTGGTAGCTCATGGTCCTAAAATTTTTTCCGTGGTATCCATGCTCATCCACCTGGGTTATCCCGATGTCAGGATCAGTTACCCCTTATTCAAAAAACCTCCGGTGCTAGACCGCTCCCCGAGTGGCAAGCCGGTTATTTTGGATATTCTGTTTGAAGGCGAAGAATAAAAACAATTTGATGGCACCATTGTTATACCATCGAAATTTTGAACATCACACATTTTATTAAGCACAGTTATGGCCAGTTTTGATATCATCATGCCGAAAATGGGTGAGAGTATAGAAGAAGCAACCATCACCAAATGGTTTGTCAAAGAAGGTGATCAGGTGGAAGAGGACGATGTGCTCCTCGAGATCGCCACAGACAAGGTTGATTCTGAAATACCTTCCCCTGTAGAAGGCCGTGTAACAAAAGTACTATTCCAGCAAGATGAGGTAGTGGCAGTAGGAGCAGTTATTGCGGTCATCGATCTGGATGGGGAAGGATCTCCGGAAAGCGATGAAACGAAGGCGCCTCAACAGGAATCCGCAAGCAAAGAGGAAGCTGCACCCCAGGAGGAAACCAGCACTGTATCGGAGACGCCCTCACCGGCTGAATCTGAACCCCAGGAGGCCGTGGTTTCATCTTCAGGCCGTTTCTACTCACCCCTTGTAAAGACCATAGCCAGTGCAGAAAATATTTCCCAGGAAGAACTCGATGCCATTAAAGGCAGTGGCATCAATGGCCGGGTTCAGAAAAAGGACCTGCTAAAATACCTGGAGAACAGAGACGCCGGGAAAGCCCCTGCAGTTTGCGACGGCCATGGACCTTTCCGGCAGCGCAATCCCTCTGCTCGTTACGTGCGTGGATGGCCGCCCCATCAAGGTGGAGGGAAGCCCGGAACATGCGGAGAGTCGCGGCGCGAGCCACATGCTGGCCCAGTTCGAGCGGATAAAGCGCAGGACCCTGGCCTACGCCACGACCCAGGGCCGCAAGAAGAAGAGCAGCCGCAC
>CBDTYO010000076.1:0-12574 GCA_965364615.1 uncultured Bacteroidia bacterium | reverse complement strand
AAGTTTCAAGACCTTGGATATGAAGGAAGGAATTGAAGGGGCTCTGGCTGGGTCCCAGGTCCCTTAATCCTTCCACGCGGGCCTTGATGATAAAGGCGATGTTGCCAAAGGGACTGTCGCTGCCGAAAGTGTCCCAGAATTTCAACCCATGGTACCCTTCACTGGGTTCGGTAAACTGGGGGAACTTGCCATTGCCCCAGTGGTAGTTACCGCCATCCACAATCACGCCTCCAATGGAAGAACCGTGCCCGCCGATCCATTTGGTGGCCGATTCCACCACGATGTTGGCTCCGAAATCGATGGGCCTGAACAGGTAGCCCGCTGCTCCAAAAGTATTGTCCACCACCAGGGGGATGTCATGTTTTTTCGCCAGGGCAGCGATCTTTTCAAAGTCGGGTACGTTGAAGGCCGGGTTGCCGATGGACTCCAGATAGAGGGCCTTGGTATGCTGATCGATCAGCTTTTCAAAGTCTTCCGCCTCCAGTGAATCTGAGAACCGGGCTTCCCACTGGTAGTTCTTGAAGGTCACCTTGAACTGGTTGTAGGTGCCTCCATAGAGGTAGGGACTGCTCACAATGTTGTCTCCGGCCTGCAGTATGGTGCTGAAGGTCAGGAATTGTGCGGCATGTCCTGAAGAGACTGCCAGGGCCGCTACCCCGCCTTCCAGGGCGGCCATTCTTTGTTCAAAAACATCATTGGTGGGATTCATGATCCGCGTATAGATGTTACCAAACTCTTTCAGGGCAAACAAATTGGCTCCGTGCTCCGAGTTGTTGAAGGTATAGGAGGTGGTTTGGTAAATAGGTACGGCCCGTGAATTGGTCGCAGCATCGGGTGTATGCCCCGCATGGATCTGCAGGGTTTCGTAGTTCTTATAATTCTGACTCATGGTATGAAAGGTTAAAGGTTTACTGGGTAAATGGACTAATGGATCAATGGATTAATGGATTAATGGATTAATGGTTACTGGGCTAATGGTTATTAATTGCCAACCTGTTAACACAATAACCTATTTCCATCTCCATAGGCAGAGGTACAAGGATCAAAGTTGTATTCTTCATGACCTTTATTTTTGTTATTATCTCCCTTTCGGGTTAGGTTGTGGCACCTTCGTCCGGTGACGGGTTGCCAGGGGATCTTTGAGCCTAATCTCTCACCCCTTCTCAATAACAGACGCATGTGCTGCGCTCATTGATGGTCCAAATATATGGCAGGAGCTTGCACTTTACAAATGCAATGCTTTCCTGCCATTCGCTTTATTTGGATTAAATTGTAGTAATCATCACATTTACAATATAATAGATGGTGTTGCAATTTAGACTAAAAACTATAGGTCAGGCCCAGTCCAAATAATTCCTTGAACTGCACCCTGTCAGAAAAGGTGTCTGGAACACCATCCCCGGTGGTGTCGGTCCCGAACTTGATGTCATAATCATAGATCAGCTGGGTCATCAGGGAAGCAGATAGATATTCATTCACTTTGAATGTCAGCAGGAGGTCCCAGTTGACATCCACGTTTTGGGGATTTTCCAGGTAATTGGAGAACAGATCTACCTTGGTATCGAGGGTCACGTTCTTTAAGATCTCCTTCTTGAAGGCCATCTTGATGTATGCTCCTATTTCAGCCCTGGATTTTTGGCCCGGATCCAGTCCAAAGGCTCCTGCTTCTGAAAGGTCCTCGTCCAGCACAAAGGTAAATTTGGAGGACAGGGGCGAGAGCATGAGAGAGAATGCTTCAGAGGGTTTGTAATCCATTCCCAGAGAGAAACTGAAGTAGCCCGGCGCCATAAAATTGGAGATCTTCACCCGGTCCTCATCCCCGGGCCTGTCGTAGCCCTGGGCAAACTGGGTCTTGAATCCCAGCAAACCCGTATAGAACCATTTTTCTGAAGCTTTTATCCCAAGCTTGGAGGCAAAATCGATCTGGTCATCACTCTTGCGTGTGGGATCATCCCCCTGTTTGATCAGTCCGAATCCCAGGACCAGTTTATTTTCCCAGCTGGTCTTGTCCTTGGCATAATTGGCAGAGAGATTGACCAGGGCATTTCCTGAAAGGCTGTTGTCACCCCCGGCGGCCCAGTTGGTGAGGGACAGCTGACTCAGGTTCAGGCTGGTGGTCCCGCTGAATTTCCAGGCGGTATCCGGGACCGGGCTCTCCTGGGCTTTGGCCCCAAGGATCATGCAGCTTAGGGCCAGGGTAAAAAACATCTTTTTCATGGGTGTTGTTTTTGGTGATTGGATGTGGGTTTATTGTTTTTCTGCTGTTTCGGCAAAAACCTTGAATCGTTCCATGCTGAGCAGGGTATTTTTTTTAAAGGCTTTCTTCATAAAGGGGATCATGATGGCCATGGCTCCACTGAACTTGAAAACGTTTTCCATTTTCCACAGGGTGGTTCCGGGTTCAGGTTCCTCGAAGTAGTTGCTGATCTGATTGTATACCCCCTTGGCTTGGTAGCTTGCGTGAAATTCGTGGGGAAAATTCCTGTGGGTGATGGTTTCTGTCATTACCAGATCCCCTTTCCGCCCTGCATAGACCATTCTGGACTCTGCACCCTCCTTACCGGGTTCACCGCTCAGGTGCTCAAAACCCTTAAGACCCGGTTGCCATTTGTAGAGGTTCTCCGTGCTGTCAAACAATGCAATGACTTTCTCCCTGGGGACCTGGATGGTGACTTCTGTGATGTATTTCATAATTACAGGATCAATGCATTAACAACGATCGTCTATTATTGTTGACCGAATTTAATCATCTTTTCCCTGAATCTCTGCCGATATTTCACTGCAATTTCAGGTCTACCTGCCATTGGGCCCTACTTTTATTCCAAACAAATGGCTGGTGGGTACTTCCCACGGCGCTTTCCACGAGATATGGAATGAAACCGGTGCCCTGAACGGTACGACCCGCATTGTAGATCCGGATACCCTGACGACGCTCAGGCTGCCTTCGGGCGAAGATTTTGTGGTTTATTCAGACATTGATCGCTGGGAATCCTATCTGATCAACATGGCTCCCGAAGATATCGTGCCCATTGCCCGCATGTGCGATGATATGCGGAAGATGGCCCTGATACAGCCTTTCGAAAAACCCGCTTTCAAACGAAATCCATGGGACTATATCTCCATGTTGCGAAAAAGCGGACCGGCCCTCAGGATATTCCAAAAGTACAAGAAGTTGTCTCTGGACGGATATTTTCGAAGGCTGGCTTTCAGGAGTGAGTTGCTGAAGGAACGATTGAAGATGATCGCCGGCTCCATGGAGGATTTCTCTGCTGTGGCCTTCCTGTTCATGCTGGTCTGGTTTTCTCAGAAAAATGCGGGGTACCCGGTGGGGGGATCCCTGCCGTTTACCCAAAGGATGTCAGAAAGGTACAAATCCCTTGGGGGGATCTTTACCGGAAGGTCCAGGGTGGAGAAGATCATTTGTCACGACCATAAAGCCATAGGGGTGAGGCTGACCGACGGAACGGTCAAATACGCCGATTACGTCATAGGAGCCTGTGATCTGCATGCCCTGATGTATGATATGCTGGAAGGAAAATATGTGAGTCCGCAGATTGAAAAAGCCTTTGCAGAATGGCCCATGTTCACCCCGGTGGTCCAGGTAAGCTTTGGCATCGACAAAAGCATCGAGAGTGAGTTTCATACCTATATGGTGGTGGAACCCGGGGGAAGCATCGGCAGTACTCCATTGAAAACAGGGTACGGGGTATCCAATTACAACCACGATCCTGAGATCACCCCCCGGGGAAAGTGTGTCATGAAGATGCTTTTTGATTCGCCCATGGACCTCTGGGAGAATATGAGCGAGGAAGAGTACAGGCAGGAAAAGGAAACAATTGCAGTCCAGGCCAGCGAGAAGCTGCAAAGACTGTATCCTGAAGCAGAAGGGCACATTGAAGTGGTGGATGTGGCTACACCCCTGACAGACATCAAATATACCGGGGTATACAGGGGAGCATATGAAGGATTTCTTCCCACCAGCAAAAACATGATGAAATCCATCAGCCATAAAGTCAAAGGATTGGATAATTTCTACTTGTCAGGACAATGGCTTTTTCCCGGAGGGGGTTTGCCCCCTTCTGCCCAATCGGGCAAGTGGCTTTTTGAATGGATTGCCAGGAAGGATAAGAAGAAATTCAGGGTCAGCTGATGGAAGATATGCCCTAAAATGATAATTTCGCGGGGTGGAAATCAGAGAACTCTATCAAAACCTTAAAGAGGCCTATACCTCCGAGAACCTGGGTTTGATCTCCGGTCGCATCATTGACATGTTCCGGGACCACAAGTATGATGCCCTTCGGGCGGTGCAGAAGGTGGTGAACGAATATACTCCGTGTGAAGGCGAAAAGATCAACAAGGTATTTTCCAGGCTCATCATGCTCTACCATCCCGACCGCCTGGGGCAGAGCATGGCCAGGTTGGAGGAAGCCTATGGGGCGGGGGATTTCGAGACACTCTATGGCATGTCCCATATACTTACCATTCAGAACCTGGAGCCGGATCAGGTGACCGTGAGTTCGGTGATTACCGACGAAGATCTGGCAGAAGAATTTGGCTGGGATGACGGGGTGGATGGCTATTCCTATTTCATGGCGGAGGAGGAAGCGAATATGGATTTGCAGCAGGAAGGGGATTACGCCGGCCCCAGTTTTCTGACTGCGTTAAAGCGAAGGGTATATGGCAACCTGAATGTGGATTTTCCCATGTACCTGCTGGAGGACCTGGAGGAAATTGAAATGGCCGATCATGAACTGGAGTATCTTGACGGGATCGATGCCTGCCGGCAAGCCAGGGCGGTGGATCTGTCCAACAACAACCTGACCGACATCAGCGATCTGGGATACCTCCATCAGGTGGAAAGGCTATACCTGGCCAACAACCATGTGGGCCTGATAGATTCCCTCAGCAACCTGACGGTACTGCAGGTATTGGATATATCCTACAACGATGTGGACGATCTGAGTCCCCTGTTCGATTTGAACCATCTTTCCTACCTGAATGTGATGGGAAACCGCATTCCTTCCTGGCAGCTGGAAAAACTTCAGTTGAAAGGGATCACCATCGTGCATTGATCGAAGCTCAGGCTGGACTGAGGGCCTGTTCCAGGTCGGCTTTCAGATCTTCCACGTCTTCGATCCCCACCGACAATCGAATCAGTTCCTCCGAAATTCCTTCAGCCTTTCGCCCTTCCGGGCCCAGGTGCCGGTGTGAGGTGTGGGCCGGGGAACTGCAGATGCTTTCCAGTCCCCCCAGGCTCATGGATGGCTTGATCAGTTTCAGTTTTTTCTGAAATGCAATGCCCTCCTGGCCTTCCACCTCAAATGATAGCATGCCTCCGAAGCCGGTCATCTGCCTGGAGGCTATTTCGTGGCCTGGATGCCCGGGAAGGCCCGGATAATTGACCTGAGCCACCCGGGGATGCATATCCAGGAAATGGGCCAGTTCCATGGCATTGTCGTTGATTCGTTCCACCCTCACATGGATGGTTTTCAGGCTTCTCTCGAGCAGGTAAAGGGTATTGGCATTGAGCGATCCCCCGAAATTCAATCCTGTCTGGTACACCTCCTTCATCAGATTGGCCGTGCCTGCCACGGCGCCGGCCAGGATGTCGCTGTGTCCGCCCATGTATTTGGTGGCACTGTGCACCACCAGATCGATGCCCAATTTGGCGGGCTGCTGGTTGACCGGCGAGGCGAAGGTGTTGTCGATGACAGAGATAAGCCTTCTTTTTTGCGCCAGCTCCGCCACGGACCGTATGTCCGTGATGCTGAGCAGGGGATTGGAAGGGGTCTCAATATAGAGCAACCTGGTGTTGTCCCGGATACATGCCTCCAGATCTTCGGTCTGTTGGCTGGCAGCGACTGTGCAAGCGATCCCGAAGCGTTCAAACTCCCTTTCCAGGAAGTGGGAGGTGCCTCCATAGAGTCCTTTCTGGAAGACCGCATGATCGCCCTGTCCCAGGAAGGTGAATAGCACCGTGGAAATGGCTGCCATGCCTGAGCTGAATACCAGGGCGCTTTCAGCGTTTTCCAGCGAAGCAATCTTTTCTGCCACCGCTTTTTCGTTGGGAGTGTTCAGGTAGCGGGGATAGACGGTATCTTCCTGGTCGATGAATTCAAAGGAGGTGGAGGTATAAATGGGGGAATTGATCCCCTTCTTCAATTCGTCCTTCATGGTGCCCGAATGGACACAGCGGGTGGGAAATCTATGCATTGAGCAGGTTTTTCATGGCTTCGACGTTGCGTTCATTGATTACGTTTTTGGATTCGGGGGTATACAGGAACTCGAACAGGTCTCCATAGCGTTCCTCCACCTTTGGACGGATCACTTTCATGGTGGGATTCATCAGTTTGTTTTCCACCGTGAATCCCTCTGCCAGAATGCCCACATTGGCCGGGATCCAGCGCTGGGGAAACATATCCCCGTATTTGCCCTGGCTCCGGTACTCCCGGATCTCATTGTCCACCAGGGTCAGACAGGCTTCTATTCCCTCCTTCGAATCAGGGGCCAGTGCCTTGCTTTTCAGATACCTGTGCAAAGCCTCGGCACTGGGGTGGACCAGGGCCACCGTGTAGGCATTCTGGTTGTTGTGCAGGAGGCATTGTTCCATGTACTCCGACTGATCGGTAAAGGCCTCCTCAATTCCTTCCGGGCTGTACTTTTCTCCGTCATCGGCAATCAGCAGGCTCTTATACCTGCCCAGCACATAGAGAAAGCCGTCGGCATCGAGGTAGCCCATGTCACCCGTATAGAGCCAGCCATCCCTGATGGTCTCAGCAGTGGCTTCTTCGTTTTTCCAGTATCCTTTCATCACATTCTCTCCCCGGATTACAATCTCTCCTCTTTCTCCCAGGGGCAGTTCCACGCCCTCGTCGTTGCAGATTTTCACTTCCAGGTTTTCCGGGATGTTTCCTGAAGCGCCCATTTTATGGCGGTCCGGACTGTTGATGGAGATCATGGGACTGGCCTCGGTCAGGCCATAGCCCTGGTACATGGGGATCCCGATGGCGTAAAAGAAGCGCTGCAGTTCTATATCCAGCAGGGCACCCCCGCCGATAAAAAAGGCCATGTTGCCGCCCAGGGCCCTGCGCACCTTGGAGAACACCACCAGATCAAACAGACCGTACAAAGGTTTGAGGACTATTTTCATTCCTTTTCCACGGTCCCAGCCAATTCCGTTGTATTTGTAGGCGATCTTCAAACCGGCCTTGAAGAGTTTCCAGGTGAAATTTCCCTTGGCCCTGACCCCGCTTTCGATGTTCTTCCTGAAATTCTTGGCAATGGTGGGTACGCTGAACATCAGGTGGGGTTTGATTTCCTGGATGTTCTTGGAGATGTTTTTCAGGCTTTCAATGCTCGTCTTGCCCAGTTCCAGGGCCGCCAGGCTGGCCCCGGTGGCCATGATGGAAAAAATCCCGGAGGTATGGCCAAAGCTGTGGTCCCAGGCAAGGATTAGGAACATGATGTAATGCTCGGGAATGTTAATCACCGTCAGTGCCTGCTCCGTATTGGCGGTATAGTTGCGATGACTGAGCATGATTCCCTTGGGATCGGCGGTGGTTCCGGAAGTGTAACAGATGTTGGCTATATCGTCGGGATTGACCGCTTCATAGACCTTTCTGAAGGCCTCAAAATCTTTTTCCAGCAGCTTTTTCCCCGCTTCCATAAGATCGCCCATGTACACCTCATCCTTTCCATATTTGTCTTTGGGATCCATCAGGATGATCTTTTCCAGGTCGGGGAGTTCCTTCTTAATGGCCTCTATTTTTTTTGCCTGACTGGAAGAAACCACGATCATTCTGGCACCGGAGTGTTTCAGCCGGAAGGTAAGATCTGCGGGCTCGTTCAGCTGGATGGAAAGGGGAACATCGATGGCTCCCAGGTAAAACATGCCCATCTCGGCCACCACCCACCAGGTTCTTCCTTCTGCCAGCAGGGCCAGACGGTCGCCCTTTTTCACTCCGATGTCCATCAGTCCGGCGCCAAACTGGTAAACCTGTTCACGCATTTCTTTATAGGTGGTCGGCTTATAGGACCCGTCCCTTTTTTCCCACAGATAGGGATTGCTGGAATACTTGTCGACGTTCTCTTCGAAGAAATTAATGAGGGATTTCATGATTCTGTGCGCTTGGTTTAGGGTTGTTAACAACAAGATATGAAAATCCAGAAAATTGGACGCTTATTTTTGACCCTGGTTCCGCTGGAATGGGGCGGGGGGTGGCATCACAGCCATTCATCCCGACAATTGTTGCACGGCTGTGTTCCAGCAGCGAAGCTGCCTAAGACCCTTAGATTCCAACATTCTGACAGCAAGACCTTTCAGGAGCTTTATTTTCACATTTCAATGATCTGTTCCCTGTCGGGACCCACGGAGATGAACTTCACAGGAACCTGCAGCTCTTTTTCCAGGAAGGAGACATAGTCCTGCAATTCTTTGGGGAATTGTCCTTTGGACCGGACACCGGTCAGATCGGTTTTCCATCCGGGCATTTCGGTGTAGACGGGTTTGACATCGGCATCCAGCTCATAGGGAAACTGGTCGGTAAGCTCTCCGTCGAGGGAATAGGCAGTGACCACCTTGATGGTATCAAAGGTATCCAGTACATCTGTTTTTGTCATGATCAGCTGGGTAACCCCATTCAGCATGAGGCTGTACTTCAATGCCACCAGATCCAGCCACCCGCACCTGCGCGGCCTGCCGGTGGTGGAACCATACTCCTTGCCTATGTCACGGAGCTTCTGGCCCTCTTCATTCTCCAGTTCTGATGGAAAGGGACCACTGCCTACCCGGGTGCAATAGGCCTTGAAAATCCCGAATACCTCACCCACAGCCGTAGGGGCAATGCCCATCCCTGTGCAGGCTCCTGCGCAGATGGTGTTGGATGAGGTCACATAGGGGTAGGATCCAAAGTCAATGTCCAGCAGAGTGCCCTGTGCTCCTTCCGCCAGTATTTTTTTGCCTTCCTCCCGGAAACGGTGGATCTCATATTCCGTATCTACCCGCCTGAATTTTCGGATTACTTCGATGCCCTCAAAGAATTTCGCCTCCTCGTCCAGGGTATATTCGAAATCATACTGTTTCAACAATTGCAGGTGCTTGGCTTTCAGTGCCTCATACTTCTCCATGAAGTTCAGGTCCAGGTCTCCCACCCGGACTCCGTTCCTTCCCGTCTTATCCATGTAGGTGGGACCAATTCCCTTGAGGGTCGATCCGATTTTGGATTTTCCCTTGGATGCTTCCGAAGCTGCATCCAGCAACCTGTGGGTGGGCAGGATCAGATGAGCCTTCCTGGAGATCCACAGATTCTTGGTCAGGTCCATGCCCATGGCTTCCAGGGCATCAATCTCACGCTTGAACACCATGGGGTCCAGTACCACCCCATTGGTGATCAGGTTCAGGGTATCCTCACGGAAAATGCCCGACGGGATGTTGTGCAGGATGTGTTTGATGTTATTGAATTCAAGGGTGTGGCCGGCATTGGGACCTCCCTGGAAACGGGTGATTACATCGTAACGGGGGGTCAGAACATCCACCACTTTGCCCTTTCCTTCGTCTCCCCACTGGAGACCTAAGAGAACATCAACTTTCATAAAATGTGAGATTTTTTAGCACAAAAAAAGACCGGTCCGCCGGCATTGATCACCCGATAAAAATAAGAAAAAAACCGCTACCAATTTACTCCTGGCCATCATTCTTGCTCCGCCCGTAAATATACAGGGAGTGATGACTGGGAGAGAAATTGTTGAGTTCGCAAGCGGTCTTGATGATCTCTTCGATCCTGGGATCACAGAATTCAATCACATTGCCTGTGTCCATGTCGATCAGGTGGTCGTGTTGCATGCACCTGTAGGCCTTTTCGAACTGGGCAATGTTCTTACCGAATTGATGCTTCACCACCAGGCTGCAGTCCAGGAGCAATTCTATGGTGTTATACAGAGTAGCCCTGCTTACACGGTAATTCTTGTTCTTCATGAATATGTAGAGGGACTCAATATCGAAATGTCCATCCCTGGAATAAATCTCATCCAGGATGGCGTACCGTTCGGGGGTTTTCCGGTGCCCTTTCCGTTCCAGATAATCCGTGAAAATCTGCTTGACGGTCTCTTTGGTCTCCTCTTGCACCATACTTAGTCTAAGTAAAAATTACGATGCTAATATACTAATAATTTTAATTTAGAACAGATAAAGGGGGAATTTTACTCTGTCACTTCTACCCGGTGGACCGAATCTACTCCTTTGAGTTTCATGAGATTCATTATCAGGTTATTGAGGTCGGTGGTGTTGTGCACATACAGGTCAATGGTGCCGTTAAAAATGCCATCGTGACCGTGCAGGTTGATGGTGCGCATGCTGATATTTAACTCCTTGGTAATGGTGTTGGTGATGGCATTGTACACCCCAAATCGATCCCATCCGTTCAGCTTGATCTTGGCCAGGTAGGAAAGGACTTTGTGCTGGGTCCACTTGGCTGCCACCAGTTTGTCGCCCTGACTGGACATGATCTTTACTGCCGTGGCACAGTCGGTTCGATGGACCAGCAGGATGTCGTTGTCCTGCCGGACGGCCACCACCTCGTCGCCGGGGATGGGACTGCAGCACTTGGCAAGCTGGTAATTGCTTTCTTCATTGCCCACCGTCTCTCGCAGGATCACTGTTCCCCTGGAATCAAACTCTTCCTTGTGGTCGTTCTTCTTTGTGGACCGGCCCACAGAGAGGTCCCATACCCTGACCCATTTGTTCTTGGTATTCTTGCTGAGCACTTCCTTCAAATCGTCCAGGTTGATCAGTCCGCTCCCAATTTTGGAATAAAGCTCATCCTTGTGGGTCGAGTCGTAGGCGGGAACGAGCTTTTTCAGGATCCGTGAGCTGGGGGTCAGGTTCAGTTCCTTCAGTTTATCGATCAGGATCTGCTTGCCTACTTCGGTGCGGTTCTTGATTTCTGCTTTCAGGGCATTCTTGATGGCCGTTTTGGCCTTGACCGTGGTGACGATCTCATACCATTCCAGGGTGGGTTTCTGCACCTCGGAAGTAAGGATCTCCACCTGGTCGCCGCTACTCAGGACATGACTCAGGGGTACCAGCCGATGGTTGACTTTGGCCCCGATGGCTTTGTTCCCTATTTCGGTATGGATCTCATAGGCAAAGTCAAGCGCAGTGGAATCTTTGGGAAGGGTAATGATCTGGCCCTTGGGGGTGAAGACCATGATTTCCGACGAAAACAGATTCAGTTTGAAATCGTCCAGGAATTCCATGGCGTCCATGGAAGGAGTTTCCAGGGTCTCCCTGATTCGCTTGATCCATTTGTCCAGTTCGGTCTCCGGGGAGCTTTCATCTTTGTATTTCCAGTGGGCGGCGAAACCCCTTTCGGCGATCTCATCCATGCGCTCCGACCGGATCTGTACCTCCATCCACTTGCCATTGGGCCCCATCACGGTGGTATGCAGGGCTTCGTAACCATTGGCCTTGGGTGTAGATACCCAGTCCCGGATCCTTTCCGGTTTGGGTGCATAGATGTCTGTGATGATGGAATATATATTCCAGCACTGGTTCTTTTCAGGAACATCTTCACTGGCCTTGAATACGATCCTGATGGCAAAGAGGTCGTAGATCTCTTCAAAGCTCACATTCTTCTGGTGCATTTTCTGCCAGATGGAATAGATCGATTTGGGCCTTCCTGAAATATTGAATTCAAAACCATTTTTATCCAGTGCATCAATGATGGGCAGAGAAAAATGGTTGATCAGGTGCAGGCGGCGCTCCTCGGTCAGTTTTACTTTCTCGGATATTTCGTTGTAGACATCCGGATACCTGAATTTCAGGCTCAGGTCTTCCAGTTCCGATTTGAGGGCATATAATCCAAGCCGGTGGGCCAGGGGGGCATAGAGGTAGATGGTTTCTCCTGCGACTTTGATCTGTTTATTCCGGGGCAGAGAACCCAGGGTGCGCATGTTATGGAGACGATCGGCCAGTTTGATGAAGATCACCCTTACATCGTCTGAAAGGGTCAGGAGCATCTTCCTGAAATTCTCCGCCTGCAGGGAATTGGACTCTTTGTCAAAGACCCCGGATATCTTGGTGAGGCCATCCACGATGGAGGCAATCTTCTTGCCAAAGGCATTTTCGATGTCCTCTATGGTCAGATCGGTATCCTCGACCACATCGTGGAGGATGGCACAGACGGTGCTTGTAACGCCCAGACCGATCTCTTCACTGACTATCAATGCAACCTCCAGGGGATGTATGATGAAAGGATCGCCCGATTTCCTGCGCATGCCCTTGTGCGCATCGTTGGCCATTTTAAAGGCTTTCCGGATCAGCTTTTCATCCTTGGCAGACTTGCAGTACGAACAGTTCGCAATGAGCTTCTCAAGCACATTGTTGATTTTCTGATCTTCGGTGATTACTTTTTCTGCCATGGTAATGTGTCCGGTCCATGAATGAACCCGATATGCAAAATTAGTGATTTTTGATTATCAAGGATACAGTACGGTCACATTCCCCGTGAGGGACCTGGTCAAACCCGTATAATCGGTGTACTGGATATAATACACATATACAGCTTCATCCACAAGA